>CAZABZ010000034.1:3996-9337 GCA_964483535.1 uncultured Planctomycetales bacterium
CATGTTCTATTAAAGGGCCTGCCTCTGACATATAACCGGGATTTGCAGTTGGATAAACCGGCGTTGTTTGACAGTGTCGATACTACTAAGAATATGCTTTTGGTGATGGCTAAGATTTTTTCTTCGATGGCGGTCAAAAAGGACAACGCGGCTAAACGGATACTGGACGAAAGTTTTTTTACCGTTGATGTGATGGATTATTTAGTCAAAAAGGGCGTTTCCTATCGAGACGCGCATGATGTTTTAGGGTGGATGGTTAAAGATTGTCTGGACCAGGGACAAGCCATATCTCGTTTAAGTATGGCAGAATTAAAAAAATATTCTCTGGCGTTTAATGCGGATGTAAAAAAACTTTTCGATCCCCAAATGTCTGTTAAAATTAAATCTTCTTTGGGATCGACAAACCCTAATTTAGTGAAGAAGCAATTAGATTATTGGACTAAAAGATTAAAATAGGAAACTGCGCACATGCATGATTTTGAATTTAAGGCAGGAGAGCTTGTCTGTGAGAAGGTCAAGGTGTCTTCTATTGCACAACGCGTGGGGACGCCTTTTTATCTTTACAGCTACAAGACGCTCACCGATCATTTTTTAAAGATCCAGAGGGCTTTTGCTAAGGTAAATCCCATCATCTGCTTTGCCATGAAATCCAACGGCAATCTGAGTGTCATCAAAGCCCTTGTGGATTTAGGCGCCGGCATTGACATTGTATCGGTCGGCGAATTAAAAAAAGCTTTGCTGGCCGGCGCGGACCCGCGGAAGATCGTCTTTGCGTCCGTCGGAAAGACCGAGGAAGAAATCGCTTTTGCGGTTAAAACAGGCATTCTATTGTTTAATGTTGAGTCCGAGCCGGAATTAGTCCAAATCAATCGCATTGCCGTTAAGATGGGCAAGAAGGTGCAGGCGGCTTTACGGATTAACCCCGATGTTCCGGCACCGACGCATGAGTACACCGATACCGGTTCTTTAAAAAAGAAATTCGGCATTGATTTGCGTACCACCCGTCAAATATTCAAGGCCCGAAAAAAATACAGCCATGTGAAGATCAATGGGCTGCATATTCATATCGGTTCTCAAATCACTTCAGGGGCGCCTTTTGTCAGGGCCATCAAAAAAGTGGTTGCCTTCATCGATGAATTGCGCGCCCAAGGGACCAAGATCGAATATTTGGATATTGGCGGTGGGATGGGGATCATTTACAGGCAGGAAAATCCGCAAACCGCCCAGCAATTTGCTGATAAAGTCCTGACTATATTAGAGAAGACAGGATTGAAGATCATCATGGAGCCGGGGCGTTTCATTGTCGGCAATGCCGGCATTTTTGTGACTAAGATCCTTTATGTCAAGGACAATGGCGTCAAGAAATTCGTGATCGTGGATGGCGGTATGAATGATTTGATCAGACCGATGCTTTATGACGCGTATCATGAGATCGTGCCGGTGATGCAAAACAGAAGTACCAAGCAAAAATGTGATGTGGTAGGCCCCATTTGTGAAAGCGGGGACTTTTTTGCCCATGACCGTCTTTTGCCCAAGGTCAAGAAGGATGATTTGCTGGCTGTTATGAGTGCCGGCGCTTACGGTTATGTGATGGCCAGCAATTATAATGTGCGTGGGCGCGTGCCGGAAGTCATGGTCAAGGGCGATCGATTCAAGATCATTAAAGAACGGGAAACGTTCCAAGATTTAATGCGTGGTGAGAAAATCGTAAAATGGTAAGCATTCCCTTTGTAAAAATGGTTGGCGCCGGCAATGATTTTATTATCATTGAAGCGCGTGAAGGGCTAGAATATGCCCCATTTGCCCGTGCTGTTTGCTCCCGTCAGAACGGCATCGGTGCCGACGGGCTCTTGGTTTTGGACAAATCCGCGATATCCGATTATCGTATGCGCATTATCAATGCCGATGGCTCAGAAGCGGAGATGTGCGGCAATGGGGCCCGTTGCATGGCCGCGTATATCGTGGCTAATTTGAAAGCGGTCAAACCCTTATTCAGTATAGAAACTTTAGCGGGTGAGATTTTGGCCCAAGCTCAAGGTGAAGTGGCCCGCGTGCGCTTGTCTGATCCTAAAGATTACAGGCCGAATTTGAATATTACCGTGGCCAATCAAAAATTGGAAGTGCATTACATCGATACAGGTGTCCCACATACAATTGTTTTTGTCGATGGCTTGCAGGAAGTGAATACCAATAGCTTGGGGGCTTTGGTCCGCAATCATCCGCGTTTTGCCCCTCGCGGCACCAATGTCGATTTCGTTGAACATACACGTGATGGCATGGTATCAGTGCGTACTTACGAGCGCGGGGTGGAAGCGGAAACCTTGGCCTGTGGCACCGGCGCGGTGGCCTGTGCGTTGATCGCCTATCTTCATGCTAACCCTAATGTCAAAAAACAAAAGGGTGCGTTTATGAAGGTGTCGACAGCGAGTAAAGAAATTTTGGAAGTCACCTTTGATTTGGATGAAGGTTATAAAATAGATAATGTGTGGCTTAAGGGCTCAGCGAAGCTGATCGCTAAAGGAGAGTATTTTTATGTTTAAAGGTTCTATAGTGGCTTTGGTGACGCCCTTTAAAGGCGATAGGGTTGACGAAGCGGCTTACAAAAAGCTCGTTGATTGGCAAATCAAAGAGGGGACCAACGGCATTGCTCCCTGCGGGACTACCGGTGAGTCACCGACACTCTCTGAGAAGGAGCATGAGCAAGTCATTGAGCTTTGCGTGCAAGCGGTTAGTAAAAGGGTACCTGTCATCGCGGGCACCGGTTCTAATTCCACAGCCGAGGCCGTGCATATGACCAAGCACGCCGCCAAGGTTGGCGCGGACGCGGTGTTGGTGGTCACTCCTTACTATAATAAGCCGACTAATAAAGGTATTTATTTGCATTATAAAGCAGTCAGTGAAAGCGCGGATATTCCGATCATCCTTTACAATATTGCCGGACGCACAGGCAAGAACATCGAGCCGGATTTGATGGCTAAATTAGCCTCTGATTTTAAGAATATTGTCGGCGTCAAGGAGGCGTCAGGATCTTTAGAGCAAATGCTTCGTATTAAGGCGTTTTGCCCGAAAGATTTTTTGCTGATTTCCGGGGATGATGTCTTGACTTTGCCTATTTTAGCCATCGGCGGGGTAGGGGTGATCTCGGTCGCGGCTAATATTGTCCCTCGCGATGTGGTGGCGGTCATCAATGCTTTTAATCAAGGTGATTTAAAGAAGGCACAAGAGATCAATTCCAAATTAATGCCATTGATCCGTGCGCTGTTTATTGAGACCAATCCTATTCCCGTTAAAAAGGCGTGTGAGTTGATGGGATTATGTAATGGGTCTCTGCGTCTTCCCATGTGCGATATGGAAGAAGCTAATTTGGCTAAATTAAAGCAAGCGTTAAAGTCTTACGGTTTAATTAAGTAAATGTCAGAATGACGAAAGGTCAAGATGATCAAGTTAGCCATTTCCGGCTGTCAGGGCAGGATGGGCCAACGCATCACCGCGTTGGCGATCAAAAATAAAGCTTTTAAAATTTCAGCGCTTTTAGAAAACAAAAATTGTCCTGATGTGCCTTTGCTGTCTCACAATATTCCGGTCAGTTTCAAAGACGCGGCGTTAAAGGGAAGCCATGTGCTTATTGAATTCACAACCCCTGAGGCGTCGCTCCTGCATCTGAAAGCCTGCCGGAAATATGGGGTCAACATAGTTCTTGGCACCACCGGTTTTACTAAGGCGCAGATCGCGCAAATTAAAAAAGCATCTCGCGGGATCGCTATTGTTTTTTCTTCCAATATGTCGGTGGGGGTCAATCTGGTCTTTGGCCTCATCCGTCAAGCCGCGCAAATTACCGGAAAAGATTATTCAATTGCTTTGAGCGAAACACATCATGTGCATAAAAAAGACGCTCCTTCAGGGACCGCCAAAACAATGGCTGAAATTGCCGAGCAATTTTCCAAAACTAAAGTTAAAGAAATTGAATCCATCCGTGAGGGGGAAGTCATTGGCGATCACACGATCAGTTTTGAAAGCCCGGTGGATTTGATTTCCATTCACCACCATGCCAAGACCCGCGATATTTTCGCGCAAGGGGCCCTGGTCGCGGCGAAATTTTTGTCTAAAAAGAAAAAAGGCCTGTTTAATATGCAGGATGTGTTGGGATTAAGGAGTTTAAAATAATGCCTACTGATGCCGAGTTTAAAATTGAATATTCCGAACGTTTAAAGTCATTACCCCCGTATCTGTTTGTGGAAATCGATAAGGCCCGTCGTGCGGCCATTGCCGCCGGCCGCGATGTCATTAATTTAGGCGTCGGCGATCCTGATCAACGCACTCACCAGGTGATTATTGACGCGCTTAAAAAAGCCGCCGAGGACCTTAACAACCATCATTATCCTTTTGACGCGGGGGTGCCGCAATTTCATTTGGAAATCGCCAAATGGTTTAAAAACCGTTTCGGGGTGGAATTAGAGCCCCAGACGGAAATTTATCCTTTGATCGGGTCTAAGGAAGGCATCGCCCATCTGCCGCTGGGGATCATCAACCCCGGCAACAAGGTCGTTTTGACCGAGCCGGCGTATCCGGCTTATCAGGCGGCGGTGACTTTCGCCGGCGGTAAAATCCAGTATCTGCCGCTCAAGGCTTCTCACGGCTTTTTGCCCAAAATGCAAGACATCGAAAATTTAAAGAATGTTAAAGCTATTTTCGTTTGCTATCCCAATAATCCCACCGCGGCCACGGCGGACAAGAAGTTTTATGAGGATTTGGTGGCTGTTTGTAAGGCCAAAGGGATTATTATTGTTTCGGATTTGGCCTATTCTGAAGTTTATTATGACGGGATCAAGCCGCCGAGCATATTGGAAGTGGCTGGCGCCCGTGATATAGCAATAGAATTCCATTCGTTTTCAAAAACTTATTATATGACCGGCTGGCGCTTGGGATGGGCTTGCGGCAATCCGACGCTGGTGTCCGCTTTGGGCCGTGTCAAATCTAATTGTGACTCGGGCGTCTTTAATGCTATCCAGTACGCCGGTATCGCGGCTTTAAATATAGACCCGCGCGATATTGACGATATGCGTAGTGAATATCAGACCCGCCGTGATGCCCTGATCAATGGGCTTCGTGCCATCGGTTGGAAAATCGAATTGCCCAAGGCCTCGTTTTATGTCTGGGCTAAAATACCTTCTAAATTCAGTGATTCGATGAGCGCTGCCAAAGCGTTTTTGGATGAGGCGGATATTGTGGTAACGCCCGGAATAGGTTTTGGTAAAGCAGGGGAAGGCTATGTCCGCATGTCGCTGACCTTGCCTGTAGAGCGCATCCATCAAGCCGTCGCGCGACTGGCGAAAATTCTATA
>CAZABZ010000035.1:0-4461 GCA_964483535.1 uncultured Planctomycetales bacterium
AATCTGTTTCTTCTTTGATGTAGTTGAAGACGCCTTTTTTAAAGGCTTGGAGGTAGCGTTGGTAAATGGCTTCGGGAGTGGAATTTTTATACCCAACTCCAGCTACTTTATTTTTATCCGCATAGACTTGAGCCAGGATACTGTCCTTAATTTTCTTTTTGTACCATGTAGCAAGAATCAAAGAATTGTAAACTTGACGAAGCTGGGCGAAGTTTTTGTCTTCGTTGACCTCGACGGTCAGTTCGGGGATGACAATCTCACGGACAATTTGGCTGCCTAATGCGTTTACGTCATTCCGTAGGGGCGGACCTTGTGTCCGCCCGTTTGAATCTTGTGTCGGCCCGGTAATCGGGCGGATACAAGATCCGCCCCTACATTCATTTTTAGACAATGCCAAATAATCCTGCTCAAGCATAACCTTTAGTTTTGATTCCACCACATACGCCGTGCCTGCCTTGGTGTTTTCATAAACGACCGCTTTTTCAGGAACTATCCAAACTTTATTGAATGTGTTCAGGGAATATTCGTTGTGCCAAATTTTTTCGCCGCCTCTTCATAAATCCGTTTCCAAAACTTCTTACCTGTTTCTCCTTCAGGATAAATTAAAGATGCGGTGATCTGCTTGAGCATGTAATCTTCTGCAAGCAAGTCACGGCCCATTTCTGTCAGGCCAAAACTTTGAGGAATGATACGGTCTTTTTCATAAGGACTAAGATTGACCCATAGATCTTTTTCAGGAATTGTCAGGCTGGCAAGGAAATATTTGATTAATTTGGTGGATTCGGTTTTAAGTTGTTCTTGATCGGGAATGACAGGGTTGAAATCGCCTTGATCTAAAATAAAATCAAACCGGAAAGGATTGTCAGGATGGACTTTGATGCCCTTTAATATCGGTGGGTTAAACTCAGGGCTTAAATGGACCATCACTCCAGGCGCAGGCAAACGAAATTCCCCGCCTGTTGGCGAGGCAAGCTGCGCTTGGGCTAAAGGTATTGGGCCCAAAGTATTGGCTAAAAAGGCCAAAATTAAGATTCCCGATAAAAACGTATGGCAAAACAGGGTTTTTCTCATATATCTATATAAAGTATGCACTATAAATGAAACAAAAGCAAATTTATGTAAAAATTTGCATTTTGGGCGGTTTGGCGTATACTTAATACACATGAAAAAGCCTATTCATACCTTCCATATACCGGTCATGGGCACCGCTTTTTCCATAGACACCCCTATTAAAGTGGCGCGCTATGGCATTAACTCGGTAATTTCCCTGGTTGATGACACCCTTATTGAACAAATGCGTAAATTTTATTGCGAAAAAGAGGGTGAAGCTTATACCCCCATCACCAAAAATGACGAAGATTTCCGCGCGCGGCGCATTACCGCGTATTTGGACCTGGTCAACCTCATTGTTCAACGCCAGTTTGCCCAATTAAAAGCTTCAGCTTTTGAACCCGGCACTGAAATCACCAAATATTTTGAAATGTTGCCGGAAGACTCTTTGCTCAAGGCCGCTTGGCGGCATATGCTTATCCAAACCGATCCTAAATTAAAAGCAGACCTGCAAAAAAATTTACGTGAATCCATCAAGCCCGGTGACATCGACGTCAATATCATGACCAAGCTTGACCGGGATGTTTATACAGCCCAAGGCGAACTTTTATCCCCCCATTTTTCCGATGCTCTTTCGGCCCTGCGCGGCTATGCCCAAAGCAGCTTACAATCAGCCATTGTATTCTCCGCCGGTATTAACCGCCGCTTATACACCTATGTCGAACAATTCAAAGATTTTTATGCCGACGCTACGGGCAATATCAAGAAACGGATCATTTTAAAAGTCACTGATTTCCGCTCTTCCATCGTGCAGGGAAAATTCTTCGCTAAAAAAGGTTTGTGGATTTCCGAGTACCGTGTGGAATCAGGCCTTAATTGCGGCGGCCATGCCTTTGCCTCCAACGGATTCTTGATGGGCCCTATCCTGGAAGAATTCCATTCCAAACGCCAGGAATTAATTACAGAATTAAATAAAATCTATAATGAAGCCCTGAAGCTCAAAAACAAAGTCACCTTTGCCAAGCCCCATGAAGTTAAAATCACGGCCCAGGGCGGCATCGGCACCTACCGCGAAGACCGTTTCCTGCGTGAGCATTACGGTCTTAACTCTACGGGCTGGGCCACACCATTTTTGCTTGTGCCCGAAGTCACCAACGTTGATTCTATTACTTTGGAAAAATTATCTAAGGCCGATGAAAAAGATCTGTATTTAAGTGACGTTTCCCCGCTCGGGGTCCCTTTTAACAACTTGCGGGGTTCTTTAAGTGATCTCGAAAAAGACCTTAAAGTCATGCACGGCCGTCCTGGCTCTGCCTGTCCCAAGTCTCACTTGGTATCTAATACCGAATTTACCGCGCATCCGATTTGCACGGCCAGCCGCCAATATCAGAAGCTCAAAATCGACCAACTTAATACAACATTAAGCTTAAATGCGAACGAATACAAAAAATGTTTTGATGCCATTGTCGTCAAAGCCTGCATCTGCCATGATTTGGGCCAGTCTGTTTTGACCAAAAATAATATACCCACGAAAATACCTGGCTTTACCGCTGTTTGCCCGGGGCCAAATTTAGCCTATTTTGCAAAGATTGCCACATTAAAAGAAATGACCGACCATATTTATGGCCGTATCAACCTGCTTAATGACACGCCCCGCCCGAACATGTTCATCAAAGAACTGGGCATGTACGTGGATTATCTTAAAAAAGATATTAACAAGTCGCTGGAATCAATGAATGAACAAAAGATCAAATATTTTACGGAATTCAAAAATAATCTCTTTGAAGGGATTGAATATTACCGCAAACTTTTCCCCAAAATGATGGAAGAATCCGTGGAGTACCGCACCAAAATGCTTAACGATCTGGAAGATTGTAATCAACGGCTGCATGCTTTAGTGGAAGATTTAGCGCCGGCTTTCGGATCATCTATCCGGTCTTTAGCTGTCTCTTAAAAACTGTTCCTGGGTGATTTTCATGGAGCAAAAACTCGGGCCGCACATCGAGCAAAAATGAGTGTGCTTGGCCTCTTCGGAGGGCATGGTCTCGTCATGAAAACTCTCGGCGGTTTCAGGATCGAGACTAAGATGAAATTGGTCTTTCCATCGGAATTCAAAACGGGCCTTGGAGATCGCGTCATCCCAAGCTTTAACGTCAGGATGGCCTTTGGCTAAATCCGCGGCATGGGCCGCGATCTTATAAGCAATGATCCCGTCTTTGACATCTTTTTTATTCGGCAGTCCCAAATGTTCTTTGGGGGTCACGTAGCAAAGCATCGCGGTGCCAAACCAGCCGATCATGGCCGCGCCAATGGCTGACGTGATATGGTCATAGCCCGGGGCCACGTCGGTGGTCAATGGACCTAACGTGTAAAAAGGGGCCTCATGACAAATGGATATTTGCTTGTCCATATTTTCTTTGATCAAATGCATGGGCACATGTCCCGGTCCCTCGATCATCACCTGCACATCATGCTTCCAGGCAATTTTAGTCAGCTCCCCTAAAGTTTCCAGTTCACCGAATTGGGCCGCGTCATTGGCGTCGGCAATACTGCCGGGGCGAAGGCCGTCGCCCAAAGAAAAACTGACGTCATAGGCCTTCATGATTTCGCAAATTTCTTCAAAATGCGTGTAGAGAAAATTTTCTTTGTGATGAAACAAGCACCATTGGGCCAAAATAGCCCCCCCACGGGAAACAATACCGGCCTTGCGTTTGGCTGTTAAAGGAATAAACTTAAGCAAAACACCGGCATGGACCGTAAAATAATCCACCCCCTGCTGGGCTTGTTCTACAAGCGTGTCACGGTAAATTTCCCAAGTCAAATCCTCTATCTTGCCATTGACCTTTTCCAAAGCCTGATAAATAGGCACCGAACCAATAGGCACGGGTGAGTTGCGTAAAATCCATTCGCGGGTCTCGTGGATGTTCTTGCCCGTCGAGAGGTCCATCACCGTGTCCCCGCCCCAGCGTATGGACCAGGCCATTTTTTCAACTTCTTCGGCAATGGAGGAACTGAGCGCGGAATTGCCGATATTGGCATTGATCTTGACTAAAAAATTACGGCCGATGATCATGGGCTCAATTTCAGGATGATTGATATTCGACGGGATGATCGCGCGGCCACGCGCCACTTCATCGCGCACAAATTCCGGCTTGCAATTCTCACGCAGGGCGATAAATTCCATCTCAGGCGTGATCACACCAAGACGGGCATAATGCATCTGTGTCACAACATGCTCACTCTTACATCTAAGAGGCCTGCGCACTCCGGGAAAACGGATGGGCACCAAGTCCAGATCGTTGTTCCGTTCTTTTCGATAATCTGAACTGGGGCCGCTCAAATATTCAACATCACCGCGTTCTAAAATCCATTTTAAACGAAGCTGCGGCAAACCTTGAGTGATATCGACAC
>CAZABZ010000035.1:4561-9304 GCA_964483535.1 uncultured Planctomycetales bacterium
CGTTCTAAAATCCATTTTAAACGAAGCTGCGGCAAACCTTGAGTGATATCGACACGCACCGACGGGTCAGTGTACGGCCCTGAGGTGTCATAAAGCCTGACCGGTTGATTGGGCGTCACCTTACCCATAGGGTCTTTGGTGTCGGAAAGCTCGATCTCCCGAAAGGGCACCTGAATGTCCCGACGCCCTTGTCCTTGCGCATAAACTTTCTTCGACCCTGGCAAAGGCCCATAAAACAAACAGTTGGTATCAGGAAGCTGCTCTGGTTTTAACATTAGTACGGTCCTCTTACCGGACACCCGGTCCTCATGACGGACACTCGCAGGAGCTCGCAATTGCCCGTAATTGTTTCTGCTGACCTTCACTCATGGGGCCGATGATAGCGACATTAAGCCTTTTGGGATTTAAAATTTCCGATGCCACGCGTTTAATATCAACCCTTGTCACCGCCTTGATCTTTTTGATGACATCCCTCATGCTCTTGACCTTATCATTGCTGATAATCACGCCGCCCATCCAGAGCATCTGGTCCATGGTATCTTCCAAGCCTAATAAAAATTGTCCCATATAATATTCCTGGGCACGCTTAAATTCATCCTCTTTGACGCCATTAGCCGCAATCTTAGCCAAAACTTTAAGGATTAAATCCAGGGCACCGACGATCTTGGCATTGTCTACCCCGGCGCGGACCACAAACGCCCCGGTATCATGCAAACTTTTGATACCGCTGGAAACAGAATAAGCCAGCCCGCGCTTTTCGCGCACCTCATTAAATAAACGGCTGGACATATTGCCGCCCAAGATAATACTCAATAACGCCAATACATAATAATCTTTATGATTGATCTCGTAAGCCAAATACCCCAGGGCCAAATGCATTTGCTCAGTTTGTTTATAATGTAAGTGCACAGCAGGCCTCTCTTGGGTGCGACGGGCAGGGATGTAAGGGATCGCACAAGGGCCTGTCAATTTGCCCAATCTGGCGCTAACCCAAGCAAGCAACTCTTCATGTTTTAGCGCGCCACAGGCGGAAATCACCGTATTCGCCGGTACATAATGGGCTTTTTTAAAATCCCGCAAATGGGCAACGGACATCCCTCCTACCGACTTTGACGTGCCGGCAAGGCTTTGTCCCAAAGGATGGTCGGGCCACAAAAGCTCCTCGAGAAGTTCTGCCACATGATATTGCGGCAGGTCATGGTACATTTTGATCTCTTCTAATATGACCGCGCGTTCTTTTTCTAAATCTTTGGGGGTGATCTTAGGGAAAAAGCTGATGTCTGCCAGAACATCAAAGGTCTCCTTGAGATGATTAGCGGGGACCTTGGCATAATAGCAGGTTTCTTCTTCAGCGGTAAATGCGTTGAGATTGCCGCCTACCCCCTCGATAAGTTGTTTGATCTCATCACAGGAGTATTTAGCGCTGCCCTTGAAGGCCATGTGTTCTAAAAAATGGGCAACGCCTTTATTATCTTTGCCTTCATAACGGCCGCCGGATGCCACCCAGACGCCGATGGAAGCGCTGTCGCGGTCTTTATATTCTTGGGTAACAATTCGGATTTTATTAGGTAGTTGAGTTATGCGGCGCATAATGAATGGACATAGCGGGCAACCTTACCAACCAAGTCACGCTGTCCCCTGTACTCTTCAATCTTTTTTACAATAGCGCTGCCGACAATAACTCCGTCCGCCACGCGGCCAATATCTTTGACTTGTCGCGGGGTTGAAATTCCAAAGCCCGCGCAAACCGGTTTTTTAGTAAACCCCTTGATGCGTTTGATGTGTTTAACCACCGATTGCGCGACTGCTTTTTGAGTACCTGTGATGCCTGTCAAGGCCACATAATAAACAAAACCGCTGGAGGCCTTGGTGTTGGCCCTGATACGCTCATCCTTACTGGTGGGCGCTACAAAGAAAATTGTCGCGATATCAAAATTCCCTGCTGCTTGGCACAGGACCCGGGATTCTTCCGGCGGCAAATCAGGGATAATTAATCCATCCACGCCTACATGGGCACATGCTTTAACAAATTTTTCTTCACCAAAACGCAATATGGGATTATACGAACCCATCAATGCGATCGGTATGGATGATCTCAGGCGGATGCGCTTGACTGTCTCTAAAATTTTCTTAACAGTCACGCCCTTCTTTAAAGCCCGATGGAAAGACGCTTGTATGGTGGGGCCATCAGCCAGGGAATCTGAAAAAGGAATGCCTAGCTCAATAATATCAACACCCGCCTTTTCAAAAGCCTTGACCAAATCTTCAGTCGTTTTTAAATCAGGATCACCGGCAGTGATAAAAGCAATGAATGCTTTGCGGTTTTGCCTTTTAAGATCCAAGAATTTTTGTTTTATGCGGTTCATAAATTAAATGAATTGCGAGATTTGATTCATGTCTTTGTCCCCGCGGCCGGAAAGACAGACAATCACCGTTGATGTCTTCTTGACACGGCGGGCCAGTTTTTGTAAATACGCGATGGCATGGGACGTCTCCAACGCCGGGATAATGCCTTCAAGACGGGCTAAAAGCTTAAGCGCCTCTATCGCTTCTTTGTCTGTGACGGTGACATATTGGGCGCGTTTACTCTCTTTATAATAGGCGTGCTGAGGGCCGACCCCCGGATAATCCAAACCCGCGGCAATGGAGTGTGCTATCTGCACTTGACCGTCGCTGTCTTGCAGCAGCATACTTTTACTGCCATGCAAAACACCAAGCGTGCCTTTGGTCAAAGTCGCGGCATGATGATGGGTATGCACCCCCAGACCGGCCGCTTCCACGCCTATCATCTTGACCGATTGATCAGCGTAAAACGGATGAAACAAACCCATGGCATTGCTGCCCCCGCCCACACAAGCTAAAAGATAGTCAGGCAATTTTTTTTCTTTGGCTAAAAATTGACGGCGGGCTTCACGGCCTATCACCGATTGAAAATCACGCACCATGGCCGGATACGGATGAAACCCTGCCACGGAACCGATAATATAAAAAGTATCCTCCACATGGGCCATCCAGTCGCGCACCGCTTCGTTCATCGCATCTTTGAGCGTTTGAGAACCGCTTTCGACCTTAATGACCTGCGCTCCCATCAGTTTCATGCGAATGACATTAAGAGACTGACGCTCCATGTCCTGGGCACCCATATAGACAACGCACTTTAGCCCGAATAAAGCGGCGGCAGTGGCCGTGGCCACGCCATGCTGTCCGGCACCGGTCTCGGCAATGATACGGGTCTTCCCCATACGACGGGCAACCAGGATCTGTCCTAAAGTATTATTGATTTTATGCGCACCGGTGTGCAGCAGGTCTTCACGTTTTAGATACACCTTGAGCGTCTTTAAATGCGCGCTTAAACGTTTGGCCAAATATAAATTCGTGGGCCTTCCGGCATATTCTTTAAGATAAAAATCAAATTCCTTCTGAAAAAGTTTATCTTTTTTAATAGCACGGTACTGATTTTCTAATTCAGTCAACACGGCCATCAAGGTCTCAGGCGCAAAACGCCCCCCGAAAGGACCATAGTAACCTCGTTTATTTGGTAAACTCATCATTCCTCATACCCCGTCATAGTCATCACTGAATTAATAAATCCAACCGTACCGGTGATCCGCAACGGCCATTTGCGCTTAGAGGCGTCAAACCAAATTTTATATCTCACAGGTTGGCTCTGCATATAATAACTATTGTAAGATTTTCCGTCTATTTTAAGCACAACGCGGTTCATCAACTCGATCTTTAAATCCTTAGTCGGCAGGGTCATGTTCAGAACATCCCCTATTTTAAATGACCCTTCTTTACGATACCGGTAAATAAAGCCATAAATATTATCCACAGACCCCACTTTATTGATGTCCTGTCGGGTAACACGATCGCCATCTGTCTTGGTAATAAGGATCTCTCCTTTAGAAGTCACATAATCTTCCGAGATTTTTCCCTGGCCAAAAAAGCTTAAACTGAAATTACGTTCAACATACAGCGGTTTGTACGTCGAGGGATCTACGTAAATATCCTCTTCATCTGAAAAATTCGCGCCATTAGCTTTAAACACGATCAAAAGTGTCTTGTGATCTTTATAATCCTTAGGGCCGACCATGGTCAATTTTGCCTGGCCATCAAATCCCATTTGGCGGATAGAATAGTAAATGGTTTCAGCCTGAGCTGAGGCTGACAAAAAAAACATAGCTGCCATTATAAAAGAATACAAAGATATGTTTTTAATTTTATTCTCGTTCATGCTACGCAATCATACTCCTTTATGAATTCCTCTAAAACCCTGGCCCCATGATGGAGGGTTTTAATTTCCGCGTATTCGTCATTAGCGTGAATGACCCCATGACTGCCCCAGCCGGTGGAAAAAGCAGGAATGCCGTAACCCTGGAAAAAGGTGATCACGGTGGCCCCCTGGCTGCCTTTTAAATTCGCTTTAAATCCCATCTTCCGGCAGGTGTCACAATAGGTTTTGACCAAAGGATGTTGCGGGTCAATCCCGCAGGGTTTCTGTATGTCATCAACGATCACTTTAAAATCCTTGGTCTCTTGGGCGATAATATTTTTGACTTCTTTTAAAATCTCCTCAGCCTTCATGCCCGGCATAAAGCGAATATCCAAAGAGAACTCACAAAAATCCGCCACCATATTCACTTTTTCTCCGCCGCGGATGGTCCCGATATTCTTCGTCGGAGGCACCAGCAGAGGATGTTTTTTATATTTAAACTGATGCTTCTTTAAACGGTTGATCACCCG
>CAZABZ010000036.1:0-3113 GCA_964483535.1 uncultured Planctomycetales bacterium
GCCCGAAGGAACGGCAAACTTTGTCCTCGAGCATCGGCTTATTCTGCAAGAGCAAAGCCTGGCGTGCCTGCTCTTCCTGCTCAATGACCTGACGGATCAACCCATTAATATTTTGAATGATGTCCGATTCACTGTGCCCTAAAGCGACCTGGTTGGAGATTTGATAAAAATTCCCCGTCGCCTGTGTCCCCTCGCCGTAAAATCCGCGGCTGGCAAAACTCAATTTGGAAATGGCCGCCAACACTTTATTGATCTGTTTGGTCATGACTAAGGCGGGTAAATGCATCATCACCGACCCGCGCAAGGCCGTCCCTGTATTGGTCGGGCAAGCGGTCAAAAAACCCCAGCTTGGCAAAAAGGCAAAGTCAAGCTCGCTCGATAAAGCGTCGTCGATAGAATTGACAATGTCCCAGGCTTCGCTTAAATTAAGGCCGGAGCGCATCACCTGAATACGCAAATGGTCTTCTTCGTTGACCATGATGGAAACCACTTCTTCGGCAGCCACCAAAAGGCCTTTACCTTCCGGATTGGAGGCATGCTCATGGCTCATCAAATGCCTTTCGACCAACAGTTGGCGGTCCACCTGGTCAAGCTCAGTCATCTGAAACAGCGTCGATCCCTTCAAAGCGTCTATACGATTGACCGCTTCTTCAAAGACCTTTAAAACCCCCTCTAAATCTTTCCTTACGGATTTGCCGGGAAAAGTCCAAGCTGCCAAATTACGCGCAAGGCGCACGCGTGAACTCATGACAATGTGAGCGGATGGGCCGGTGCCCCTGAGCCATTCTCCGGTATGATTTAATAATTCTTCAATACGCATATATTAACTCTCTGATATTAACTCTCTGATAGCGGTAACGCGAAAGCTGCCGCAGGGCAGTCGGAAGCTATCCTACTTCCCTTCAAGCTCTCTGATCTTATCGCGGATCTGTGCCGCTTTCTCAAAATCTTCCACCTCAATGGCCTCATGCAACTGTTTTTTAAAAACTGAAAGGGTTTCGGACGGCGAAAGCTCAGTTGCCGCCCCTTCCGGTAAAGGGGCCATTGGTTTCTTCTGATACTTGGAGGGTGTTTTTCCTAAGTATTCATTCGAGCCGTGTATCTTGCGCAAGAGCCCGGTTAAATGCTCCTTAAAAGACGTGTAGCATTCACCGCAGCCTAATCGTCCGAACTTGCGAAAATCCTCATAAAGCAAGCCGCAGCGAGAACATTTAAGGGTCCCTTTTTCGCCTTCTTTAACAGCCGTGGTCTTGCTTGTGTCTGACAGGCCCGCTAATAAATCCCCCAAACCAAACTGTTGTTCCATCTGGGTATTTTTCTGACGAGCGCATTCTTCACACAAATGCATTTCCGACATTTGCTCATCGACAATTTCAGTTAAATGCACGGTCGCTTTTTTTTTGCCGCAAATATCACAAAGCATATTTAACGCCGTCTTTTTTTGTTAATTGATGGAAAGCATCCAAAAGCTTCTTTGTCACCGGCCCGGGTTTCCCTGCGCCAATGACGCGGCCATCCACCTTTACAATGGGGACCAATTCCGCCGCGGTGCCCGTTAAAAAGCATTCCTGCGCATTATACATCTCATGACGGGTAATGTAACCTTCAAACACTTTGATTTTCATCTTAAGCGCCAACTCCAAGATGGCATCACAGGTAATACCCCTTAAACGCCCCAGATGCGGTGTGGAAAGCACCCCGTCTTTATAGATAAACACATTGTCCCCGGTACACTCGCCGATATAACCGTTGTCTTGAAGCATGATCGCCTCATTGTAGCCGCAATGCGATGCCTCCATCTTGGCCAGAATATTGTTAAGGTAATTAAGCGACTTAAGCTGCGGGTTAAGCGCGTTGGGATGGTTCTTGACAGTTGGCACCGTGATGATCTCCATGCCCTTTTGATAAAGCTGTGACGGATATAAATTGATTTTGTCCGTGATAATGACCACATTAGGCCGGCCGAAGCATTTGCGGGGATCTAACCCTAAATCTCCGTCGCCGCGGCTGACAACCAAGCGGATATAACCGTCTTTGATCTTGTTGGCCCGCAATGTGGCAATCACCGCACCAGACATTTCTTTTTTAGTCATAAGGGGGTCGATCATCAGCGTATGCATGGTTTCATACAAACGGTCAAGATGCTTATTTAACCGAAACACACGTCCATTATAAGAACGGATGCCTTCAAACGCCCCGTCGCCATACAAAAAACCATGATCAAACACCGACACCTTGGCATCGGCCTTATCCACCAATTTTCCATTTAGGTATATCTTCATAACAACCCTTTCGTTAGTTGTTCCTCTTATCTCAGTGAGCAAATGCTTGTTGACAACAAGCCGTCTTTCATGGCAATGACACGTTGAGTGCGGCCGGCAATTCTTTCGTCGTGCGTCACGATGACCACCGTCACCCCGTGGGTCTGGTTCAAACGCAAGAGCGTATCCATGACCACCTGCCCGCTGACTGAATCCAAATTGCCGGTGGGCTCATCGCAAAAAACGACCTTCGGCCCATTCATCAAAGCGCGCGCAATCGCCACCCGCTGCTGCTCACCGCCCGAAAGCTGATTGGGCCTGTGTGAGCTGCGGCCGGACAATCCCAACTGTTCTAATAATTTTAACCCGGCAAACTCAATGGGTCTTGTCTTTCTTGAATTTTCTTTGATCATGGCCGGCAAAATCACATTTTCCAAAGCGGTCAATTCCGGCAATAAATGATACGATTGAAAAACAAATCCCATATCGATGTTGCGCGTCTGGGCACGCTTGATATCGCTTAACCCGTAGAGGTCCTGACCTTTAAAAATAACCCGGCCTTCTTTAGGATCATCCAGACCGCCCAAAATATGCAGTAAGGTTGATTTTCCGGCGCCCGACGGGCCTGCGATGGCCACCACCTCACCGGCGTCAATCGTCAGATCCACGCCCTTTAACACATGTAAAGGGCCGGGATATATTTTATGAATATTAATAGCTTCAATTAACATGCTATTCGTACCTTAACGCTTCCACAGGTTCAAGGTTTGCCGCCTTAAGCGCCGGATACACGGTCGCCGCGTAGGTGATCAGCATGGCCGCACCGACGATCAAACCCACATCCGAAGCCTG
>CAZABZ010000036.1:3213-7085 GCA_964483535.1 uncultured Planctomycetales bacterium
GCCAATGCCGCGAAAAAATTAGCGTTTGTTTCCATCCAGGTGCGCACCAGATAACTGAAACCTATGGCGTCATAAATTTCTTTCTTAACAATGGGCGCCTGGTCCGGATTTTTTAATTTAAGACCGATACCGGTGACGGTCTGGCCTATATCAAAAATTGCCTGGGCACGGGACAAGGTCACTAAAATCAAATTCATATCGTAATCATACATCCCTGAGTTGAATATACCCGCCACCTTAAATTGAAAACGCCAGCCGGTACCGGCAACACCCGACGCCGGGGCTATGATCGTTAACATGTCCCCCGTGTGATAGCCATAATATGAAGCCATCTGACTGCCGATCAAGACGCCATCTTCTTTTAAATCCGCGACCTTCCCTTGGGCCAAATAACTGTTAATGCGCGTCACTGCCCCTTCGCTGGCAGGATCAACCCCGCGCAGAATCAAACTCGCCGCCCTGGTGCCATTTTCGAGAAAAACGTTGCCGTGGATATAAGGAGTGGTGGCAATGACCCCGGGCAAACTTTTTAAACGCTCATTTAATTGTATGTAATTGTGCACACCGGTTTCGCGTTCAACGAAAATATGCGCGTTAGCGCCCACGATTTTCTCTCGCAGGTCATGATCAAAACCGGTCATCACACCGATGACGATGATCAAGGCCATCACGCCGATGGCTATACCGGCAATGGCCACAAAATTAATCACGCTAAGGAACTTGTCCTTTTTAGCGCTCAAATACCGGAATGTCAGCCACCATTCAAAATTCATAAACTTATTGCTCCGGCTTTAATAATGGGAATAAAATCACGTCCCTGATCGACGCTGAATCCGTCAAAAGCATCACCAACCGGTCAATGCCAATGCCCAAACCGCCGGCCGGCGGCATGCCGTATTCGAGCGCTTTCACAAAATCCTCATCGATAACGCGGTTTCCTGTTTCCGTATCATCCTCAAGGTCCTCTACCAGGCGCCGGTACTGCTCCTGGGGATCATTAAGCTCGGAATAGGCATTACCCACTTCCATGCCCGCGATAAAAAACTCAAAGCGCTGGGCCACTGCCGGATTGTCTGTCCTGGCCTTGGCCAGCGGCGAGAGGAACGTAAAGTAATCCAGCATAAACACAGGGCTTGCCGTTGCTTGCTCATCGAGGACGTCTTCAACGATTTTCATGATCGCAGAACGCGTGAGACGCTCAATCTTGATGCTGCCTGAGCGCTTGAGCTTAACTTTAGCCAGCATCTCTTCAGCCGTGTCCTGTGGATTGATATCAAAATGCTCTTTGACCACTTTCGCGAAAGAGCGGCGTTCCCAGGGCGTCGTAAAATCAATCTCCTGGCCCTGGTAATTAATCTTATAAGTGCCGTACATTTTATACACCAAAGAACTGATAAGCTCCTCGGTCAACTGCATCATGTCCTCAAAATTACCGTAGGACTGATAGACCTCAAGCATGGTGAATTCCGGGTTATGCCGTGTCGAGATCCCTTCATTGCGAAAATTACGGTTGAGCTCATAAACCTTCTCGAGGCCGCCGACTAATAAACGTTTCAAATAAAGCTCAGGAGCAATGCGCAGGTAAACATCCATGTCCAGAGCGTTGTGTCTGGACTTAAACGGCTTGCCGCGCGCTCCGCCTGCCATGGGCTGCAGCATCGGGGTCTCTACTTCAAGGAAGCCTTTCCCGTCGAGGAATGAACGCACATAAGAAACAATGTGGCTGCGCTTGATAAATACCTGGCGCACTTCGGGATTGGCGATCATATCCACATAACGCTGGCGGTAACGGATATCCACATCTTTTAAGCCATGCCATTTTTCCGGCAAGGTCTGCAAAGATTTTGAAAGCACATGGTATTTGGAAACACGGATACTGTCCTGGCCGGTTTTAGTTTTGAATGTTTCGCCTTCAACACCAATAATATCGCCGAGATCCAAACACTTGAGCATCTCGTAAGCTTCTTGCCCGATATTATCTCCTTTGATAAAAAGCTGCATGCGCCCGGTCTGGTCCATCAAGTCCATAAAATGGACTTTGCCTTGGTCCCGGTTAGCCATAATACGCCCGGCAGTCACCACGTGGACGCCTTCTTTAAAATCTTTCAAAATATCCGCAATGGAGTGTGAACGTATGAAACGTTGCGCGTACGCATCCACACCTTTGGCTTTTAGAGCGTCCAGCTTTTTTATCCTAACACTTTTATTTTCATCAAGTTCCATAAATTCTGCTTTCTAAAATGATGCCTGTTGATCATTTTTATATAGATTTAAATACAAATATAGAAAGTTATTATATAGAAATTAGATGGGGGTGTCAATTAAATCGGGCGACGAATCCTACTCTTCCCACACGACGTCTTCGGGGGATGCGGCCGCGGTCGTTTGGGCTTCCGCCTGCCTGTCATCAGAAGAAGCGGCTGGTCCCGGCTGGGCGCTATTATTTTGCTTCTTGGGCATGAAATGAATGGCATTCGCTGTAATCCGCACGCGGCTCTGGGTCTTGCCGTCCTTCTCCCAGCGGTCCTGCCGCAGGCGGCCTTCCACAATAATACCACTGCCTTTGGTCAAATATTTCGAACAATTTTCCGCGGCCTGACCCCACACCTCCACGTCAAAATAGGAAACTTCAGTCACTTTTTCGCCATTTTTAGTGTACACGCGATTGTTGGCGATGGAGAGGCTGCATACTGCTTTCCCTGAAGGAATGTATTTCATTTCCGGGTCGCGCGTTAAATTGCCCATGATGTTTACGCTGTTTAAACTCATATCTTATCCTTTCGTTAAGGGATTATTACTCAGAAGCGGCAGGGATGATACAGGCAGGTAGCTTCTCGTTACTAATTCTGCACGTTTATTTTATAAAGTCAAGCTGTTATTAATGGAGAAAATTAAACTCCAGCCAAATGCTCTGCTTGTGCAGGCGCCTGGAGCCCCACTAACGGCCAAATGCTTGTGACCGGTGTTATCCTGAAAATCACCGGGGAGAGACTGTCAATGCCTTCACGCCGAACGCGTTCAATCATGGCAGGGTCGATGTTCATTTCAACGCCTTGACCGTCCTTACTGACCTTCCATTGCATACCATTAGACGTATTTAAATCGATACCACCTTGCTCCCACGGCTGCTTAACAGCATTGGCTACTGCTACTTTATCTGCCTGCATCGCCGCGTCGGCCAAAGATTGAGCAATTTCTTTTATTTTAACAATCAGAAAATCACCCAACTTTTTTTCGCCTTCTTCCTTGCTTGTGCTATTTCTTAATATTTCTTCTGCCTCAGATTTAACCTGCTGATTCCCTAATTCTCTTAATATCGCAGTTATTAGTTCTTTATTTTCCTGTTTCGTTTCTATAAAAATCTCAGGTTTAAGGGGTTTATTAGTAATGGACGGATCCAATAAAACTAATAAATAACCACTCCTCGGAGCCTCCCTTAAAAAAGTAGGTATGAAAAACGGTGTGACATCAGCCTCTATTGTCCAATTTCTTGAAGAATCAAAGAATCGGAGCTCTCCAAAGCTCCCCCCGGTAAACTGACCACCGTATCCCAGATTACGACGATCATCGTCTTCCTTATACACCTCGACACTTTTTAAACCAGCTTTGTCACCCGCTTTCGCCCTCATCGCCGCGTCGGGGTTGGTCTTATTTTTAGGACTTGCATCCGCCTTTCTCACTCCAGGCCCCTCTTTTTTCCAAAAGGCTTCATCGGCGATATTAATAATCAAGGACGTCTGTTGAGCTAACGGTATGCCCCCTGATAACGAAAACCCATTGCGTATCATTTTCGGCCCATACTCCAACATTACATGTTGAAGTCCTGCTTTTTGTAATTTTTTATACAGTTCGTTCTTAAAAATAAGATGTAT
>CAZABZ010000036.1:7185-9056 GCA_964483535.1 uncultured Planctomycetales bacterium
AGTTTCTACGCCTTTATCAGTTTTTTCCCATCCGCCACTAGCAATTTTTTTCCAATAACCTTTGCCCTTAGGCAAATTCCTAACCGCCTTTTCGATAGCACTTGTCGTCATCGCCGCATCGACATATAGTTCCTCGACAGTTTTTTTAGGGATGTCTTTATTATCATCCTTGAAAGCCGGGGAATACATTTCCGCACTTACAAACCAAACAGATCCATCTTCTGCAATATAAACAATCCCCTTACCCGCATCCTTCATTTTTAGGACGGAAGTCACCAGCGCCGTCGGCGAATTGCCGTTTTTAAAGTCATATAGCTTGAGAGGACAGAAGACCTGTTCAATTCCACTTCTTGCGATCAATTTTCTAAATTCTGGCAAACCACCCTTCAATTGCACAACTTCTTTAAAAGGATTTGGGACCCTATTGGCCAACATCGCGGCGTCAAAAGTAGTCGGCCCCATATGGGCAGATTGAATGGACTGTTTAAGCCGTTTTAGCAATTGAACCAAATTATTAACATCATTCCCAGCAATAGTGAGCTGATAACCATAAGACATGCGTTCTACCTTACCTTGCCATCCTTTCTGTTCCATTATATGCGCCAACATATAATAGAAAGGATCTGGCTTGGAATCAAAACGTTGAACAATAAATCTACCTTTCGGAATATTTGAAGAAGAGTGGAGTTTATAATAATCAATATGCCACTGCGTATGATCAATTAATAATTCCAGTCTTTCTGCGGAGATTCTTTCTTTCCGTAAGAATTTAAATTCAATAGACGCCGGGGTTATAATCGCTCTTATATTCCTTGGTACAAATGTATCTTCGTATCGTAATCCTAAAATTTCTCTCTTTAAATCATCTAACCAATTCTTAAAGGCATCGACTTGGTCATGTTTAATCGTCCAAATTTGCTCCGTCCAGAGAGTTTGGCCCTGTTTTTTATGTTCATAGCGCTGATCTTTAATTTCGAATCCCGCCTCGCGGCTTCCAGCTGCCAGCTCATTTTTTATCGTATAAGAATCGCGCACGTTTATCCTTCTCATTAAACCTTCGGGATACGACGCATCTATAGCAACTATATCTTCATCTGGTTTTATATTAATTAAATTTTCGGATTGTATTTTAAGTAAGGTAGGGGCGTCCGGATGATATATGTGCCTTTTTAAACGATCTATAAGTTCTGTCATTTGACCTGAAGTAACCGTTAGCCCATCATTAAATTTAATTGTCGCCGGATTTATTTTCACGTCGCTACTCAAAAATCCTGCTAATAAATTCATTAATCGATCTGATATCCCTCCTCTCATAGCCCGGGTTAACATCGCTGTATCTGTTGTTGTTTTAGGCTTAGCAGCCATGCCTTCATCCATACCACCGGAGAAATATTTCCTGGGAATCATTGCGCCGGCCGCATTCACGTCTTCCTTAATATAGTTAAACACACCCTTTTTATAGGCCTTTAAGTATTGCTCATAAATCTGCTGCTTAACCGTCGGATCATTTAAATCAATCCCTTTGACCTTGGCTTTATCTGCGTATACCTGATTGAGCAATGCTTCTTTGAGGTTCTTCTTGTACCAACTGGAAAGAATAATGGAATTAAAAATCTGACGCAGATTAGAAAAATTCTTGCCTGTATTGACTTCTTTTTCAAGTTCGGGAAGGATGATTGTGCGGACCATCTGAGAGCCGAGATTATTAACAGTCGCTTTGGTTGGAGTTACCCCAATATCCGCATGTTTTTGTAATGCCAGATAATCCTCTTCCAACATCACTTTCAAATGACTGTCTACCACAAAGGCCGTTTGGTTATGCTCAAAGACCTCTGCCCGGTCTGCCATGATCCATACCTTATTAAAGGTAT
>CAZABZ010000037.1:0-6623 GCA_964483535.1 uncultured Planctomycetales bacterium
TAGCGACTTCATCAGCCGTCCCTTTATTCTGGAATTCTCCAAGCCCTTTGTACAGCCCTTCGGAATTCTCGCGAACAACCACAAAATCAATGTCCTGCGGCTTTTTGTTTTTCAAAGGACAAAAGCGTTCATCATAAAGAGCGACCGGCCGTAAATTGATATATTGGTCCAGATCAAAACGCAGGCGCAATAATATTCCCTTTTCCAGGATCCCCGGCTTCACATCAGGATGGCCGATAGCTCCCAGATAGATAGCATCAAATTTTTTTAATTCAGGGATCGCTGACTCCGGCAAAACCTCTTTAGTGCGTAAATACCTTTCTCCGCCAAAATCATAGGTATGTGTGTCATATTTAAAACCGAATTTGGAAGAAGCGGCCTGCATGACCTTAAGGCCTTCCCTAATAACTTCAGGGCCTGTCCCGTCTCCGGGTATAACAGCAATCTTATATGTCTTCATGATATTCCTTCATTATATCTTTTAACAACCAGTGTGGCATTATGACCGCCAAAACCAAGGGAATTCGACAAGGCCGCATTCACCGCCACCTTGCGAGCGACATTGGGCACATAATCCAAATCACAATCCGGGTCCGGTGTTTCATAATTGATCGTTGGATGCACGATATTGTCCCGAATGGACAAAACACAGGCGACAAGCTCAATACCGCCGGCCGCCCCTAACAAATGCCCGGTCATTGATTTGGTTGAAGAAATAGGGATTTTATGGGCAAACTCGCCGAATAATTTCTTGATCGCCAGGGTTTCAATCTGATCATTCAGTTTAGTCGAAGTCCCATGCGCGTTAATGTAATTGATATCCGTTGTTTTTAAACCGGCGTCTTTGATCGCCATCTCCATGGCCTTAAGCGCTCCCAAACCTTCAGGATGAGGCGCTGTGATATGATACGCGTCCGAGGTACGGCCATAACCGGCCAATTCCGCCAAAATTTTAGCCCCACGGGCCTTGGCAAACTCAAGACTTTCTAAAATCACGATTCCCGCGCCCTCACCCATAACAAAACCATCGCGGTTTAAATCAAAAGGCCGGCTGGCTTTAGCCGGTTGGTCATTCCGCTTGCTTAAAGCTTTCAAGGCGCAAAACCCGCCTAACCCAAGTTTGGAGGTCGCGCTTTCCGTTCCTCCGGCAATCACCACATCCGCCTCACCGTGCTGGATCATGCGCATGCCTTCACCGATACAGTTATTGGCCGTGGCACAGGCAGTGGCAATGGCGAAACAAGGACCCGTGGCCCCTGTGTTGATAGACACATGGCCCGCGGCTTCATTAATGATCATGCGCGTAATGAAAAAGGCCGAAATACGGCCTGGCCCCTTCTCTAAATATTTATCATATTCTTCTTCCGCGGAGTAGATGCTTCCGATGCCTGACCCAACAACCACCGCGGCGCGCGAAGTATCCATTTGACGGATGTCCAACTTGGCATGGCCCAGCGCTTCATTGGCTGCCACCATTGCAAATTGGATAAAGCGGGATGTATTACGGGCGTCTTTAGAGTTAAAATGCGCCAAAGGATCATAATCAATGACATCGCCGTTAACGCGCGAATCAAAAGCAGCCGCATCAAAATGACTGACTGTCCGGATCCCGCTTTGGCCTTTGAGCAAGGCCTGCCAGAATTTTTCAACACCAGTTCCGACGGGAGAAACGACTCCCATACCGGTTATGACCACTCGCCTATCCTGCATTGGATTTAATCTCCCCTATTAAAGGTTTGCCCCTGCGTTTTGCCACGCTGATGGCGGGGCTGCAGGGGCAAGGCATGAAAACAAAAAACTCACAAGCCGATTTAAACGTTCGATTTTTCTTCAATGTATTTAATCGCGTCACCGACAGTTTTCATCTTTTCAGCGTCTTCATCGGGAATTTCAATGTTGAATTCCTCTTCCAGGGCCATAATAAGCTCGACGGTATCCAAAGAATCCGCACCTAGATCATCCACAAAAGAGGCATTTGGCGTAACTTCTTCAGGCTTAACGCCCAATTGTTCCGCGATAATTGTCTTGATTTTGCTTTCTACTGCCATGTTGTTCCTCCTTGATTAGTGCTGCCTAATTATACCGTCAAACCGCCATCCACCACTATCGTCTGTCCGGTAATGTAATCAGCCGCTGGGGAAGCTAAGAACAAGCAAACGCCTGCCACATCAGCAACTTCTCCGAACCGGGATAATGGAATACGTCCCAACACCTTCTGCTGGACTTCCTCAGGTATTTTAGCCGTCATGCTCGTACGGATATATCCCGGGGCCACACAATTGACCGTGATATTTCTGTAAGCAAATTCCTTGGCTACTGATTTAGAAAAAGCGATGACTCCCGCTTTACTGGCCGCATAATTGGCCTGACCTATATTACCTGTCATTCCAATAACTGATGCGATACTGATAACTTTTCCCTTCCGGGCCTTCAACATCGCCTTGGTCACAACCTTGGTGACATTAAAAACTCCTTTAAGATTGACCTTAATGACGTCATCCCAGTCATTTTCTTCAAGTCTCAGGAGTAAATTATCACGAGTTATGCCAGCGTTGTTGACTAATATATCAATGCGTTTATGAATGTCAAGAATTTTATTAACAGTTTCTTGAACATTGGCCAGATTGGTCACATCACAACCAAATCCATCCGCCAGATAACCTTGTGTCTTAAGCTGGGCCGCAACCTCTTGGGTCTGCTGCCCATTAAGGTCCATGATAATGGCCAAAGCCCCTTGCTGGGCAAATGCTTCAGCTATATTTAAGCCTATCCCTCGGGCAGAGCCCGTCACTAAAACCACTTTATCTTTAAATTGCATGCAGCTCCTCGACATTTAGGTTACACAACCCCTCAAAGTCAAAAACAAAAATGCTTTAACGAAGGGGACAATCGTATATTACCAATGAAAAACTTATCTGCAAGTAAAATTTAAAAGAATTTAACGCTCTGCTGAAAGCTCGAAAGCAACGCTTCTGGCTTGGGCCACGGCCTGGGGCTTTTCAACACGCACATGGGCCGCCTGCACCCTGCGATCAGACATGATGCCCGCCAAAAGCTTGGAAGCTAACTTTTCTAATAAGGTATACCGCGAACGCTCGACAGTCTTGATAACCTTAACGGACACGGACTCGTAATTAAGCGCGTCTTTGAGTTTATCGGAAAGACAAGCTTTAGAAGCATCGTATTCAATGGTGATATTGATGACCAGTTCCTGTTTATTGACTTTCTCCCAGGAATAAGCACCGATCAAAGCCCGTACTTTTAAATCGTTGATCCTGATAATGGCCAGTTTGTTCCCCTTTTTATGCGATAAGCGCCAGGAATTCCTTGCGGGTCGCTTCTTCCTTACGGAAACTCCCGAGAAGGCATGATGTTTTCATAATCGAATTTTGCTTTTCTACGCCGCGCATCATCATACATAAATGCTGGGCCTCGATCACAACCCCTACACCCCGCGCGCCGGTGGCATCCATCAAAGTTTGGGCGATCTGTTTGGTCAAATTTTCCTGCACTTGCAGGCGGCGTGCGTACATGTCCACAATGCGGGCGATTTTGGAAAGACCGATTATTTTTCCCTTAGGGATATAACCCACATGGGCCTTGCCAAAAAACGGCAAGAAATGATGCTCGCACAAAGAATACATTTCAATGTCCTTGATAATGACCATTTCATCATTGTCAGAAGTAAAAATAGCTCCATTGACAATGTCATTGACATTTTTCTTATACCCCTGGGTCATGAATTCAAAGGCCCGGGCAACCCGCAGTGGCGTTTTTACAAGCCCTTCGCGTTTGGGATCTTCCCCGATATGCTCAAACACTTTATGGAAATACTGCTCTATCATTATTTTCTCCTGCAAAGTAATTCCCCTCCCTTTTTTCGCCCCCACCTAAGGGCCCCGCCTTTGGCTAGGTTCTCCCCCTTGATGGGGAAAAATTAACATTTTGAATTGGAATATTAACATATTGATTATCAAGTTACCACTGAAAAGTGGTGACTTGCAAAGGATTGATGTTATAATCTCATCTTATGATTCCTTACTCCGACCATCACATACACACCCTGCTTTGCGGGCATGCCACTGGTACTCCTCCAGAGTACGTTAAACAAGCCCTTAAAATGGGGCTCAAAGAAATCGGGTTCTCCGACCACGCGCCCATGGCGCATAAATCTATGCCTGATGTAACCATGTCTTTTGAGCAACTTCCTAAATACAACGCCATGATCGAAGATGTCCGTAAGCTCTATGCTTCTCAAATCAGCATTAAAATCGCCCTGGAATCAGATTTTATACCCGGGTATGAAAGCAAAACTAAATCTATTATTGACAGCTACCCTTATGATTACATCATCGGGGCAGTGCATTTTATCGATGACTGGGCTTTTGACGACCCTGCCTCCCGCGAATACTGGAAAATACACGATGTCAATGAAGTCTACCTTAAATACTACGCGCTTTTGAGGCAATCAGCCCAAACCGGGCTCTTCCAAATTATAGCCCATTGCGATTTACCTAAAAAATTCGGTGCCAGGCCGACAATTGACCTGACCGATGAGATTAAAGCGACTGCCAAAGTCTTCAAAGAGACCGGTGTCGCTGTTGAAATCAATACCGCGGGATTGCGTAAACCCATCGGTGAAATGTACCCTGCCCCCGATTGCCTAAAAATATACCGTGAAGCCGGCGTGCCTTTGACTTTCGGCTCTGACGCCCATGACCCTAAAGACGTGGGCAAAGATTTTGACAAGGCCGTGGACTTGGCCAAATCCGTCGGCTATAACGAATATTTGGTTTTTAAACAGAAGAAAATAGAAAAGAAAATAAAAATATATTAGCGCGGGATAAAATCCATTTTAGGGGTGATCTCTAAAACGGTTTCCGCGATCAATTGGGCGGCAGATTCCAAATCATCCAGAGAGCAGGTTTCCACCATCGTGTGCATGTAACGGTTAGGCACGCTGATCAAAGCGGTGGCCACCCCCTCGCGGCTTAATTGCATGGCCCCGGTGTCAGTGCCGTCCGGCCGGCCAAGGGATGAAAATTGATATGGGATCTTTTTGCGTTTAGCGACGTCCAGAAACATTTTTCCAAGAGCGCGGTTAATCGCGGGCCCCGCGTGCAAAATCGGCCCTTTGCCCAAAGACACCTCACCCACCATACGCTTATCAATACCTGGAGTGTCCGAAGCAAAACCCACGTCAACGGCAATACCCACTTGAGGGTTAATGCCATAAGCGCTGGTGCGTGCCCCGCGCAAGCCAAGTTCTTCCTGGACTGTTGACACCCCGTAAACCCCGATGTCCTTACGCAGTTTCTTGCCGCTTAAAATCTTGATCACTTCAGAAACCACAAAGGCGCCGGTTTTATCATCACACCCTTTGGAAGAAAAAATATTATTGCGTAACTCCATATAATTAGGCGCGAAAGAAACCGCATCGCCTAAGGCCACGACTTTAAGCGCGTCTTCCCTGTCTTTAGCGCCGATATCCACCCATAGATCTTTGACGGGCACGCTTTTATTGCGATCGCACTCTTCCATCAGGTGTATGGGTTTCTTGCCGATAACACCGTCGATAAGTCCTTTTTGGGTCTGCACCTTCATCTGACTGCCCGGCAAAACGCCGGAGTCTATGCCGCCAACCGGCACCACGCATAAAAAGCCTTCGCTGGTGATATGGCTGATGATAAAACCGATCTCATCGCAGTGTCCCGCGAGCATAATTTTATAATCAGCTTTTGGGTTTAAAACAGCGATGGCATTGCCGTGCACGTCCCGTTTGATCGTTTGCGCGTATGCTTTGGTCCGCCGGGCCCATACATTTTGACTGGCCTCTTCAAAACCTGAAGGACCGCATTGGCTTAAAAAATCACGTAAAAATTTCTTGGATTCACTGTTCATTAAACACCCCCACCTATCCCCCGCCTTTGGCGGGGGAATATTTATGTATAGCGTTGCTTAATATATGTTTCCAGTATATCGATAAACTCTTCCTTAATATGCTCGCCTTTTAAGGTCTTGAATTCCTTGCCGTCCATGTATACCAACGCAACGGGGTTTTCAGAGGCGCCGGGCAGGCTGATGCCGATATCCGCGTGACGGCTTTCTCCGGGCCCGTTAACAACACATCCCATGACCGCAATTTTCATCTCTTCAATACCAGGGTATTGCTTGTGCCACAAGGGCATTTTTAATTTGATATGACTGTTGATGTCCCGGGCCAAATATTGAAAGTCATTAGAACGGGTACGCCCGCAACCGGGACAGCTTATTACCGACGGAGAGAAATAACGAAGCTCCATCGCCTGCAAAAGTTCTTTGCAAACTTCCACTTCTTTCCAACGGGGCACATGAGGTTGGGGCGTTAACGAAACACGGATCGTGTCTCCTATGCCCTGTTGCAGCAGGATCGAAAGCGCCGCGGAGGAAGACACTACTCCTTTGATGTCAGCCCCGGCCTCTGTTAAGCCAAGATGCAAAGCAAAATTGCAAGCTTGTGCCAACTTCTGATAAACAGCGACCATGTCCTGCAACCCTGACATCTTGACGCTTAAAACCAATTTTTCTTGAGGCAATCCCAACTTTAAGGCATATTCCGCTGACCGCAAAGCGCTTTGCACCAT
>CAZABZ010000037.1:6723-8956 GCA_964483535.1 uncultured Planctomycetales bacterium
ACCCCTTTGTACGTCTACCACGACATCGTGCACAACACCTCGGTGGTTGAAGACATGCAAGCCCGAGGCGTCATATTTGTCGAAGATTTAAAAGACGTGCCGCAGGGTTCACGGATTATTTTTAGCGCCCATGGCGTCGGGCCTGATCTCATCAATGAAGCCCGCGAGCGTCGTTTAAAATTCATCGACGCCACCTGCCCTCTGGTGACAAAAGTCCACAAAGAAGCCGTCAAATTTTCCGACCAACAAGTGGAGACAGTGCTCATCGGCCACGCGGGCCATCAGGAATTGATCGGCACCTCGGGATATGTGCGTCCGGATTTACTGCACATCATCGAGAATGAAGATGATGTCGATGCTCTAAATATTGACCCCCAAAAAACCATTGCCTGCATCACACAAACAACGCTTTCCATTGATGAAACTCGCGGCATCATTGAAAAATTAAGATTAAAATTCCCTAAACTGATCGGCCCTGTGCGCTCGGACATCTGTTACGCCACCCAAACCCGTCAGGATGCTGTCAAAGAACTGGCCGGCTTTTGCGATATCATTATTATTTGCGGTTCGCCCCACTCTTCTAACAGCAATCGCCTTCGGGAAACCGGCGCCCAAATGGGCGTGGCCAGCTACATTGTGGACACGGCCGCCGGGCTGGATTGCTCTATTTTAAAAAATAAACAACGGGTGGGTTTGAGTTCAGGCGCCTCTGTCCCCCGTTATCTGGTGGATAAAATCATCGATAAGATAAAATCTTACGCGCCCGGATCCGTGGTCCACGAATTGAGTAACCCTGAAAAAAATATCGTGTTCCCGGTTTTGCAATTTAAAGAATAAAATGGCAAAATTAACTATAAAACCTCATGCCCTGCTGTCCGCTTACACCACTTTCCAATTAGGCGGTCCTTGCCAATGTTTAATCGAATGCGCGACACCGGATGAACTCATCCAAACAGTCCAAAAATTAAAAAAAGAAAAAACTCCCTTCCTTTTAATCGGCGGCGGATCTAACCTGGTGGTCTCTGATCATGGCCTGAACACGCACGTCATCCGCTATCTGTCCCCAACCGGCCTGATTGAACGCTTAGGCAATGATATCAGCGTTTCCGCGAGTACTCTTCTGGATGATTTGGCCCTTTTTTGTGTGAATGAAGGCTTGGAAGGTTTAAATTATGCCACCGGCATTCCGGGGACCGTCGGAGGCGCTGTGGCAGGCAATGCCGGCGCCTGGGGCAAACAGGTTTCAGACGTGTTGAAATCCGCCCTGATCCTCGATGATCAAGGCAAAACTAAAACCGTGGGGCCTGGCTACTTTGATTTTTCTTATCGTCACTCGCGTCTCAAAGAAACAAATGAGATCGTCGTTTCCGCCACCTTTGCGGGAACGCCGGGTGATCCTATCGCTTTAGCTCAAGAACGCGCCGAAATACTTAAAAAACGCGCTGAGAAACATCCCTCTTTATCCACCCACCCATGCGCCGGTTCATTTTTTCGCAACGTTGAACCAACCTCCAAAACCGAACGTCGTCAAGCTTCGGGCTGGTTTCTTGAAGAGGCCGGCGGCAAAAACCTCAAGGTCGGCGGCGCTTATATTTTCGAAAAACACGCCAATATCATCATCAAAGGCCCTGGGGCCCGTGCCCAAGACGTGTATGACCTGCATTTAAAAATGATTGATTTGGTCAAAGAAAAATTCGGTTTGCAATTGATCCGTGAAGTCCGTTTTGCGGGAAAATTCAATAACAGACTGCTGACTCCCCTGCAAGCGACCCAAGAAGGTTTTTGGTAATTTATTCCGTTGAAACTATTTTAGCCTTCTCCAGCGCTCCGTGCATGGTGTGCCAGCATAAAGAAGCGCATTTGACCCGCGCGGGATATTGCCAGATCCCGGAAAAAACCATTAATTTGCCCAGATGATTAGGGTGCTCGTCCGGCTTAAGCTCACCGATAACTAATTTATGAAATTCCTCAAATAATACTTGGGCTTCCTCAATACTCTTACCCTTGAGGCTTTCGGTCATCATCGAAGCTGATGCCTTGGATATGGCACAACCGGAGCCTTCGAAAGCCGCGTCCTCAATGATACCGCCGGCATTGGCCTTCACATACACCCACAAATGGTCCCCGCATAAAGGATTATAACCCTCAGCCGCATGAGTTGCTCCTTCGAGCTTTCTGAAATTACGCGGGTTGCGGTTATGTTCTATAATAGTTTGTTGATAAAGCTCTTCTC
>CAZABZ010000038.1:0-8832 GCA_964483535.1 uncultured Planctomycetales bacterium
TTAGGAGGCAGTCGCTCTATCCAAAATTGAGCTACAGGCGCAGAATTTTCCAAAAACTTAACAGAATTACATAAAGAATAAATTCAATTAGAAAAACGGCCAGGCGCCGGCGTTACTTTTTACGATATGGTGCTAACGTTTTTAAATACTCAACCGGAGGATTATACCCCAAAGCTTGGGCCGCTTCCAGATAATGAATGGCCCCTTGAAAATCCCTGGACTTAAATGACAAAATGGATAAATTCACAAAAGCATCCTGATGATGCGGATTAATCCCAACCGTCTTTAAATAAGAGGCAATGGCCTCTGGATTTTGTCCTAAACTGGCATAAACATTGCCTAAATTATAATAGCTTTCTGCGTTCTTGGGGGAAACCTCAACGGCTTTCTCATAATAATTGACCGCCTCTCTCAACTCCCCCTGCGATTCACTCAAATACCCTAAATTAAAATACGCGTCGCCATTGTCCGGAGCTAAATCGATGACCTTTAGATAAAATTGACGTGCCCTCTGCTGGTCCCCTAAAGCATTAAAAATAATGCCCATATTAAGATACCCCAAAACATATTTGGGATGAAAATGCGTTAGGCGCTCGTACAGCCCTAAGGCGATCTTATAACTTCCGGCGTCCCGATAAAGATTGGCCAGATTAAATAAAGCCTGCGCATAATCCGGCTGCATTTGCACAGCTTTGGTATAAAAACGCACGGCCTCCTCTTTACCGCCAACCTGCTCATACAAAAAGCCCAGATTATAATAATCAGCGGCGTTATACTTCTTGCGTTTGGATAATTGCTCAAAATCAGCTAACACCTCCTCACGCTTTTCCTTATAAAGAGCGTCCTGGGGATTGTCCGCAATAGCACGACTGTAAGCTTCGATTACTTTAATGTCAACATTTTCATCGTCGGGAAATAGACCCAAAAGATGGCTGTATGTTTCGATCGCGTTTTTCTTGTCACCCAAAACCCTGAATGCGTCTCCCAGGCCCAAATAGGCTTCGGGCAATTGAGGATCTAAAGCGATAATCTTTTGAAAAGCCACAATCGCCTGGTCCCAACGGCCTGTTTCTTGGGCCAAACGCGCCTGCCCCTCATAAGCCCTGACGGATTTGGGATCTGCCTTCACCGCTTTCTGATAATATTCCTGGGCCTTATCAAAATTCTTGGAGCTGTAGTACGCATCTGCCAAACTATTCATACTCAAAGCGTCAGGATGCCTTTTTAATTCATACGTCCAGAAAGTCACCGCATCATGACGAAGATTGATCTCGGAGATACTCGTTAAGACAACCGCACCACAAAAAACAACGACCGCGGCCCAAAAAAGGGACCGTGCCATCTCCTCCTGGGTCTTAAGAAAAATATAAAATCGGTCTGTCCCTTTGGCTAAAAATAAAAAAACAAAGAATGAGGTCAGGTATAAGCCATAAAAGTGGAAAGGACCCCAAACCAAAAATACAGCAGCCTCTGAGATAAAAAAAAGAAATGTAAATAAACATACCCAGCGTTTATTTATTTTCAAGCCCCATGCGCACACAGCAAGGGCCGTCGAACACAAACAATGTACGATCAAAAATGCAAGCGAGATTTTCATTGGAAGGTTTTAATACTGGATTATAGAATAAATGGGAAGATCTTTAAGCTTCTCTTTACCTTTGAGAAATTGTAATTCCACCAAAAAAGCCACGCCAACTATTTTTGCTTTCTGGGCTTTCAAAAGGTCAATGACCGCACGAACTGTACCGCCGGTGGCCAAAAGATCATCCACCACCAGGACCCTGGCCCCCGAGGGAATGGCATCCTCATGGATCTCCAGAATATCGGTACCATATTCCAGCTGATAGGTCACACTTTTTGTTTTATACGGCAGCTTGCCTTTCTTGCGCACCGGGACAAAACCAGCGCCTAATTTATAAGCCAAAGCAGCTCCAAAAATAAACCCGCGCGCCTCCACCCCAACCACATATTTGATGCGTGATTTTTTAAAAGGCGCGGCTAAAGTGTCAATAGACTTTCCAAACGCCTGCGGATCCTTTAGAAGGGTGGAAATGTCCTTGAATATGATCCCTTTTTTAGGAAAATCAGGGATATCGCGGATATATTTTTTAAGATCTGAAACCTTCATAATTTAGCAACTCACTTATTCATAGATTCGGCTTTGATCAATTTAGCCCGAAGCACTTCTTTGACCGGAAGCTTGGCCTGTCCATGACTGATCTGATACAGCCTCTCCAAACCTAAGCGGCCCATTTCAATCAATGGCTGGGACACCGTGGCTAAAGGTATCGAACTATTTTGCCGCAGAGGATTGTCGTCAAAACCGCAAATAGCCAATTCTGAAGGAATGGAAATCTTTTTCGACTTGGCCACATCCATGGCCTCCATGGCCATAACGTCGGAGGCGGCAAAAATGGCCGTTGGCCTTGGTTTTAATTTTAAAAGGTCCCCTGCCGCTTGACGGGCCGGGGTACGTAAAAATCCGCCCATCTTCACATAGGCTTTATCAGGCTCGATATTATGTTTCTTGAGCGCGTCATTAAACCCGTCCAGACGGGACTTCCCGGCTTGGGTCGATAAATCACCGGCAATCGTGGCGATATGCTTATGCCCCAATTTAATGAATTCCTCAACCACCTGCATCGCGGCCTCGTAGTTGTTGATGGCGATATAATTGATGGGCTCCTGGATGATATTATTAAGCACCAGGCACGGCATGCCGCGCGTGATCGCCTTTTTGACGATATCAAGATCATTGTCGATGTCCGCGAATAAAATACCGTCAACGTATTTACGGTCTAATAGGGTCGGATCCAACCACGTGGCGTGATCGGAACGGTCGGTGATATGCACCAGAAAATCCACATTCAAACGGCTGGCCGCTAAATTAACACCCTTGGTGATTTCACCGGTATAAAAAGAATGAAAGATATCCTCAAATCTTGGCAGGATTAAAACATAAATCGGTTTACGCTTAACGGCCATATGCCCTCCGGGTCACTTTTCACGTTCATTCAGCATTTTTTTCATTTTATCCATAGTCAGATCTTCAATCTGACGCACCCGCTCACGGGAAATTCCCAATTTCTTGGCGATCTCCGCCAGTGTATGCGGCTGTTGGCCCTCTTTAAGACCAAAACGCATTTCAATGATTACTCTCTCGCGCGCATCCAAACCTTTAAGGACGGCTTGGGCCCGTTCTTTATTCATGAATACTGACATCGACTCGTCAGTGGCCACCATATTCTCATCTTTGAGCACGTCCAGCATTTGACCTTCACCATCTTCTCCCAAAGGAGCATCCAGGCTTGACATCTTGGCAATAGCCATGTCCAATTCACGCACCTTGTCCATGGAGAGTTTTAGTTTTTTAGCGATTTCCGCGATGGTGGGACGACGGTGCAAGGATTGGGTCAACTTTTCGATGACCTTGCGGTATTTAAGGATTTCCTCATTCAAATAAACAGGCACTCGGATCATCTTGCCCTGGTCAATGATCGCCCGGGAAATACCCTGCTTGATCCACCACGCCGCGTAGGTTGAGAAACGAAAACCCTTTTCCGGATCGAATTTGTCCACCCCGCGCATAAGCCCGATATTGCCTTCTTCGATCAAATCGCTTAAAGCAATGCCGAGATTGGTATAACGCTTGGCGATGCTGATGACCAAACGCAGATTAGCGCGGATCATCTCCTCGCGGGCCTTTTTATCTCCCTTTTGAATACGCCTGGCCAGAGTGACTTCCTGCTCAGCGGTCAAAAGAGCGATATTCTTAATTTCTTTTAGATAGGACTTGATCGGATCCATAATTTCAGATTTTTTATTTTTTCTTCTTTTTAGCTCCACCTTTGGCATCACTTATTGCCGCCTGCGCTGCCGCCAGACGAGCTATAGGCACCCGGTACGGTGAACAGGAAACATAATTCATGCCGATCTTGTGGCAGAACTTAACGCTCGCAGATTCTCCGCCATGCTCCCCGCAAATACCTATTTTCATGTCTTTGCGTGTCGAACGGCCAAGTTGAATACCTAATTTCACGAGCTTCCCAACACCTTCCTGGTCCAAACTTTGGAAAGGATCTTCCTTAAAAATACCTTTGCCGCCTTCTTTTTCATTGGCCACATATATCGGCAGGAAACGGCCGGCATCATCACGGGAAAGACCTAAAGTCATTTGGGTCAAATCATTGGTGCCGAAACTGAAAAATTCCGCCACTTCCGCGATTTGATCGGCTAAAAGGGCCGCGCGTGGAATTTCAATCATCGTTCCCACTAAATAAGGAAGTTTGACTCCGGCTTTCTTGATAAGGGCATCAGCCACTGCCCTGGTTTGCAATTCCAATATTTTGAATTCTTTTTTGTCCATGGTCAAAGGATGCATGATTTCCGGGAATACCTTGATCCCTTCTTTCCTGCATTTGATAGCGGCCTCGATGATCGCCGTGATCTGCATATCCAAAATTTCCGGATACGTGATGCACAAACGGCATCCACGATGGCCCAACATGGGATTAGACTCATGCAGTTGCTCGCAACGATGCTTGATTTTCTCCGGAGAAATACCGGTAATCTTGCTAAGTTTCTCAACTCCTGCCTGGTCCTTAGGTGTGAATTCATGCAGCGGCGGGTCGATTAGGCGTATGGTCACGGGGAAACCGTTCATGGCCTTGAAAATACCGTAAAAATCATCCCGCTGAAAAGGCAATAGTTTGGACAATGCCAACTTCCGGCTTTCTAAGGTCTCGGCCACAATCATTTCCTGAATAGCCAAACGACGCTCTTCGGTATCGAAGAACATATGCTCGGTGCGGCAAAGGCCTATACCTTCAGCGCCCATTTTAACGGCGTTGATGGCATCATACGGAGTGTCCGCGTTAGTGCGGACCTTGATGGTGCGAAACGCATCCGCCCATTTGAGGATCGTATAATAGGCCTGCGGAAGTTCCGGCTCTTTGAGCGGCAGGTCCCCGATATAAATTTCACCCGCGGAACCGTCCAAGGTGATATTGTCGCCTTGTTTGATCGTTTTTCCACCGATGGTCATTGTCTTGTCATCATAATTGATGTCCAAGGCCTCACAGCCGACGATACAGCATTTACCCCAACCGCGGGCCACGACGGCCGCGTGAGAGGTCTTGCCGCCGGTGGCAGTCAAAATCCCTTTAGCCGCATGCATACCGCCCACGTCTTCAGGAGAAGTTTCCTTGCGGACCAAAATAACTTTCTCGCCCTTATGGGCCATTTCCTCAGCTTCAGCGGCGGTAAAAACAACCTTGCCTGCCGCGGCACCGGGCACAGCGTTGATACCGCCGCCCAAACGGATATTTTTGAGCTTATCAATACCCGTCATCTTGGTGTCAATGACCGGATAAAAAAGACGTTCGATATCGTCGGAAGAAATACGGTTGACCGCCTCTTCTTTGGTGATGACCGGCTTGAGGGCGGCTTGGGCATACTTTTTAGGCAAATACCCTTTTTTCACCAGATCATTGGCCTGCGCCTTGGTCAACAAAGGCTTGGTGGCATGGTCCAAAGCAATACTAAATGCAGCCATCGGCGAGCGTTTGCCGGTGCGGCACTGCAACATATAAAGTTTTTCGTCCTCGATGGTAAATTCCAGATCCTGCATTTCTTTATAGTAGGATTCCAAAATCGCGCGCACCGCGCAAAGCTGGTCATAAGCTTTGGGCATTTGGTCCTTAAGCGTGGACAATTTCAAAGGCGTGCGGATACCGGCCACCACGTCTTCACCCTGGGCGTTGATCAGATAATCACCATAGAAGGTATTCTCGCCGCTGTTGGGGTCGCGTGTAAAGCACACACCTGTCCCGCTTTTTTCCCCTTTGTTGCCAAAGACCATTTGCACGACATTGACCGCCGTGCCTTTAAGGTCGGTGATTTTCTCAACCCGACGGTAAGTCTGGGCTTTTTCAGCTTCCCAGCTGTTAAAGACGGCCATGATCGCACCCCAAAGCTGTTTCCATGGGTCTTGCGGGAATTCATCGCCTTTATTTTGCTTATAAAAAGCCTTAAATTGGCCACAAAGCTCTTTGAGCTTGTCCGCGGGAATTTCAGGGTCGGTAGCAACACCAATCTGGTGTTTCATCTTATGCAGCATGTCTTCCATCGGCTGCTTGGAAAGACCCATGGCCGTCGAGGAATACATTTGGATGAACCGGCGGTAAGCATCATACGCAAAACGCGCGTTACCGGTTTTCAGGGCCAAACCTTCCACGCTTTTATCGTTCAAGCCTAAATTCAAAATGGTCTCAAGCATGCCCGGCATGGAACGCGCCGCGCCTGAGCGCACGGAAACCAGCAGAGGATCTTTATCATCACCCAATTTTTTGCCGGTGACTTTTTCTAATTTCAAAACAGCGTCGCGTACTTCTTTTTCTAAACCGGCCGGGAGTTTACGGCCGAGCTTGTAATATTCTTCGCAGGTTTGGATGCTGACCGTAAAACCCGCCGGTACTGAAATACCGATGCTGGTCATTTCCATAAGACCGATGCCTTTGCCGCCTAAAACACTTTTGCTTAAATCAGCCCCGCGGGCCTCCGCACGACCGGCGCCATAAAAAAACACATGCTTTTTTGCCATTGCAACACTACCTTTCTTTATCTTGTGGTTAGTTTAAATATTTAACTAAAAATTCTTTTAAACGCTCCAGGGGGACACGCTCCTGCCGCATGGTGTCCCTGAAACGCACCGTGACCTGTTTATCGTCGAGTGATTGCACATCCACGGTAACACAAAAAACTGTTCCCACCTCGTCCTGACGGCGGTACAGTTTGCCTATAGCAGCTGTATCATCATACACGCAAACCATGTCTTTTTGAAGTTCCGATTTTATTTTTTTGGCCAATGCCACAATGCCCTCGTTCTTCTTAAGCAAAGGCAAAACCGCCACCTTAATAGGGGCTAATTTAGGATGGAATTTCATGACCACGCGCAGGGTATCATTGACTGTTTCTTCATGATAGGCATCCACTAAAAACGCTAAAGCCGCGCGGTCGCACCCGCCGGACGGTTCGATCACATGAGGGAAAAACTTTTCATTGGTCACCGGGTCCTGGTACTGCAAATCCTTACCGGAAAACTTCGCGTGTTGTTTTAAATCATAGTCCCCGCGGTTGGCAATCCCTTCCAGTTCAGACCAACCAAAAGGGAAATTATATTCCACATCAGTGCAACCCGCCGCGTAATGGGCCAACTCATCTTTGTCGTGCACGCGCAACTTTAAATTCTCTTTTTTAATCCCTAAATCAATGTACCACCCGAAGCGAGCTTTTATCCATTCTTCATATTTCGCTAAAGCTTGTTCGGGCCTGCAAAAATATTCAATTTCCATCTGTTCAAATTCGCGGGTACGGAAGGTAAAATTGCCAGGGGTGATCTCATTACGGAATGACTTGCCGATTTGAGCAATCCCAAAAGGGAGTTTGCGGTGGAGGGAATCAATCACATTGGCGAAATTAACAAAAATCCCCTGCGCGGTCTCAGGCCTTAGATAAACCACCGACGAGGAGTCTTCCATGGCCCCAAGGCTCGTTTTGAGCATCAAATTAAAGCCACGCTCATCCGTAAATTCTGTCCCACCGCAATTCGGGCATTTGCCATTCTTAAGTTGATCGGCACGCAGACGCCTGGAGCATTTGGTGTTTTTACAGTCCACCATCATGTCGGCAAAATTATCCGTGTGGCCGGAAGCTTTCCAGGTGGTGGGATGCATGAGGATAGAGGCATCGAGCCCAACAACATCATCACGAAAATGCACGACCGCCTGCCACCAGGCATCCTTAACATTGCGCTTAAACTCGACACCAAGGGGACCGTAATCCCAGGCACCGTTAAGGCCGCCGTAAATTTCGGAAGATTGAAAAATAAAACCCCGGCGTTTGGCCAAGGCCACAATTTTATCCATTAAATCTGCTTGAGCCATAATGAAGGGGTATTCTATCAAAAGCCCATTAAAAAGCAACTTTAAAACAACTTCCCCACTACGTAGGGAAGGACACTTTCCGTCCTTAATATCCGGGGGCCTAAATCTATGGGCTGGCAGCCGGCAGCCTTCAATAATTCGATTTCATAATCAACGATGCCGCCTTCCGGGCCGACTACTAAAAGAATTTGCTTATCATCGGGTGACCGAGGGAGGGGCATCCCCAACGAGCGCAGGCTTTTGCGAGCACGGTGGGGAAACCCGAGGGCAGGACCCGATGATCCGCTATCAGGATGGGCAACCAACGCCAATTTTCCTTTAATAATAGCTGGCAGTTCATCTTCCACAAAAGGCTTAAATCTTTTTTTGAGAATGACTTCTGGCATTACCGTGTCCTTGGCCTGTTCAAGGCCTAAAACCAATTGTTCTGTAATCGCTTGTGGTTTTAAGGACGAGGAATTCCACAAACTTTTCTCCACACGATTGAAATTTAGAATAATTATTTTTTTAACACCCAGCTGAGCGCTGGAAAATAAAATACGCTTGAGCATAGGCGGCCGGGGGAGTGCTAAAATTAAGGTCAATGGCAACGCTTCAGGCGGATTTTGGTCGAGTTTAACTTCAAGTTCGATGGCATCGGTCTTTTTACTTACCACCGTGCCCTGCCCCATGAGACCGTTGATTTTTCCGACGGTCAAACTTTGAGCACACTCTGCTTTAAGAATATCTCGGATATGCACCATGCGCCGATCGCTTAAACGCACGCGATGAGGGGTAATAAAATCGGAGTCGGAAAGTAAAATAAGGTTCATTTTTATTCGTCATTCTGAGGCTTCAGCCGAAGAATCTTAAGACCCCTTTAGATCCTTCGCTTCGCTCAGGATGACAG
>CAZABZ010000039.1:0-8581 GCA_964483535.1 uncultured Planctomycetales bacterium
GGACCACCATGCTTTTTTCTTTAGGCCTGGACCTTCCTAAAACTATTTTTGCCCATGGTTGGTGGCTTACCGGAGAAACCAAGATGAGCAAATCCTTAGGGAATGTGGTCAATCCTTTAGATTTGGTTGAGAGCTATGGCGTGGATGCCGTGCGGTTTTATTTGATGCGCGAGATGGTTTTAGGCATGGATGCTAATTTCACGACGGACTCGTTTATAAAATGTTTTAACAGCGATTTGGCCAATGATTTTGGCAATTTGCTTAATCGTGTCAGCGGCCTCATCCAAAAGAACCATGGCGGCCAAATACCACCGCCAGGCACCTTGACCCAACCCGAAGAAGATATTAAAGCACAGGCCGATGCCTTGCCTGGCAGGGTCAAGGATTTAATCAATGAATATAAAGTGCAGGAAGCAGTGACGTCGGCTTTAGATTTCGTGCATGCGCTTAATAAATATATGGAAGCCCAAGCCCCCTGGAAGCTGGCAAAAACGGACATGAAGGCGGCAAACCGCGTATTATATACCGCGGCCGAAGGTTTGCGTATAGCGACGATCATGTTAGCCCCGGTCATGCCCCAGAAGATGGCTAATGTTTTGTATATTTTAGGCGCGGGGAATGCCGGGCCTGTTTGGGGCCAATTAAAGCCCGGCACTGTTTTAAAAGTCCATCCGCCGCTGTTTCCCAGAATCGAAGCGGAGAAGATCTGATGGCCATTGAAACCATTAAATGGGTCGATGGTCGTGTCCGCATCATTGATCAAACCAAGCTTCCGAATAAATTTGAGTATATCTATTGCCGTGATGTAAAGACGTTGTGGCAGGCCATCAAGCGTCTGTCTGTGCGAGGAGCTCCGGCCATTGGTGTGGCCGCGGCTTTCGGCGTGCTTTTGGGTGTACAACCATTTAAAGGTCAGGATAAACCTAAGTTTTTAAAACTTTTTTTTAAGACTTGCGATTATTTGGCCACATCCCGTCCGACGGCGGTAAATCTTTTCAATAGGCTTGATGAAATGCGCGCGGTGGTTAATCGCAATCCCCAGGCAGATGTCATGTCCTTAAAGAAAATGCTTTTTAAACAGGCCATGACTATTTTTAAGGCCGACCAGGATGTTTGTCGTCGTATAGGAGATTATGGGGCAAAGCTCATCAAAGACGGGATGCGATGCCTGACCGTATGCAATGCCGGGGCCTTGGCCACGGTGGGTTATGGCACAGCCTTAGGAGTTTTTTACAGCGCAAAAGCGCAAGGCAAGAAATTTAGCGTTTACTCCTGCGAAACGCGTCCTTTATTGCAGGGAGCGAGGCTGACGTGCTGGGAACTTCTTCGTCAGAAAATCGACACCACTCTTATTTGCGATAATATGGCTGCTTCATTGATGGGGCGTGGTCAGGTTGATATTATTCTTACCGGCGCTGATCGCATCGCCTCTAATGGGGACACGGCCAATAAAATCGGCACGTATATGTTAGCCGTGTCGGCCCGTTACCATGGGGTCCCTTTTTATATCGTAGCCCCGCGTTCGACCTTTGATCTGGCGATTAAATCCGGCAAACAAATTCCTATTGAAGAGCGCAATGGCGAGGAAGTGACACATTTTGCGGGTGTGTCTATTGCTCCCAAAGGCGTTAAGGTCTATAATCCCGCGTTTGACGTGACACCGGCTGATTTAATTACAGGGATTGTGACGGAATACGGGATCATCCGTCCGCCGTATGTAAAGAATATTTCCGTAAATGCAAAAAATGCCTAAACACAAATGGGACGCCTCTGATTACGCTGTTAATTCCTCGGCGCAGGCCAAGTGGGGGAAGGAACTTATTGCCAAACTTAACCTGCGCGGTGATGAAACTGTTTTAGATATCGGTTGTGGCGATGGAAAACTTACCGTTACCCTGGCCCAACAATTGCCTAGTGGTTCTGTGCAAGGTATCGACAGCTCTTTGGAGATGATTCGCTTTGCCGTGAAAAGTTTTCCCTCATTGGCAACCCCTAATCTTTCTTTTAAAGTATGCGATGCTTGCCGGTTGACCTCTGCCAATAAATTTGATGTAGTGGTTTCTTTTGCTTGCTTGCACTGGATCAAAGATCATTTGCCGGTGCTTAAAAGTATTCGACGCAGTCTTAAAAATAATGGCCGGATACTGTTGCAGTTCGGCGGCAAAGGTAATGCTGAGGACCTTCTGGCCGTTACCGATGAAGTCATTGCAGGGGACCAATGGAAAAAATATTTTCGTCGTTTTGTTTTTCCCTGGCATTTTTATGAGCCGGGACAGTATAGGGTTTGGGTAAAGCAAGCCGGTTTAACGCCGAAACGCGTTGAGCTTATTGCCAAAGACATGGTCCAAAAGAGTAAGGATGATCTGATAGGCTGGATCAGGGCGACATGGAGACCTTATGTCTGCCGCGTCCCGGCTGGTTTGCAAAATAAATTTTTGACCGAGATCGTCCAGCGATACCTGGCGCGTTACCCTTTAGATGAAGATGGTTGCGCTCATCTTCAAATGCAGCGGTTAGAAGTAGAAGCTTATAAGACCGTCATAGGACGTAAAAAATGAGAATATCTCAATTAGGTGAATTCGGTTTAATTGACGCGTTTAAAAAATACGCGCCTATTTCCAAAACGGTGATTAAAGGCATCGGCGATGATGCGGCTGTTTTGCCGTACAATAGAAAAGAATATTTGCTTTTAACGACGGACATGCTTTCTGAAGATACGCATTTCACCCGCCGAATGCCGCCTCAAGCCATCGGACATAAAGCCCTGGCCAGTAATATCAGCGATATAGTGGCCATGGGAGGCCGGCCTGCCTTTGCGGTGGTTTCCATTGGTATTCCTAAAAATTTGTCCGTGCGTTTTATTAAAGATGTTTATAAAGGGATGCGGCGTACGGCCCGCGATTTTAATGTCAGCATCGTCGGTGGGGACACCATTAAAACAGGTAAAATAGTGATCAATGTTGCTTTGTTGGGAATGGTCGAAAAAAAATACCTGACGACCCGCGATGGCGCCAAAGCCGGCGACTGGATCTTCGTGACCGGTCCTTTGGGCGGTTCTTTTAAAAGCGGCCGCCATTTGAATTTTTGTCCGCGTTTATCTCAGGCAAGATTTTTAGTTGAAAAATTCAAGCCAAGCGCCATGATAGACATATCTGACGGCCTCTCTGGGGACTTGAATCATATTCTCAAAGCCAGCAGGGTTGGGGCGCGCTTGGATTATGCATCCATTCCGAGGCATAGGGGAGGTCGTCATGCCCGACACTCACAGTTGTTCGTCAGTTTATCCCGGGCTTTAAATGACGGGGAAGATTTTGAACTTTTATTCACGCTGTCACCCCAAAGGGCCTCTTTGCTTATGGATTGGCAGGCCCGTCAAAAGTCGTTTTATTTTTATCCGATAGGGACTATTACAGCCGATGCTAAAGAAAGAATCGATGCCAAAAGTTTCACTCATTTCTAACAGTGAAGAAGAAACAAAGCTATGCGCCCAACGTTTTGCCAGGCAGCTCAAAGTTGGGGACATTGTTTTTTTGAAGGGTGATTTGGGTGCCGGTAAAACCACCTTTGTCAAAGGCCTGGCCCGGGCGTTTAAGGTTGCCTCTAAGAAAGTCAATAGCCCGACCTTTGTTCTGATGAATTATTACAAGGGGAAGTTGCCGATTTATCATTTTGATCTCTATCGTCTTGAAAATCCCCAAGCAATGGAGACTCTTGATTTTGACGAATATTTCTATGGGGAGGGCATCAGCCTCATCGAATGGCCGGAGTACTTAAGGGATTATAAGCCTGAGCAATACTACTTAGTGGAATTTCAACATAAAGGAGAAAACCAAAGAGCAATATGTATTTCGTGTCCTTCGAAACCTCAACCAAAATCTTCTCATTAGCCATCAATAAAGATGCGAAGGTTTTACGCTACCGGAATCTAAAAGCCACTTTAGTGCTTGAGGATTCTATTTTACCGGCATTGGATAAAATTCTGGGCTCTGCCGGGATCAAGTTTAGCCAGATTGACGGCTTTGCCATTGCCTTAGGCCCGGGGTCTTTTACCAGCCTTCGGGTAGGGCTCTCCATGGTCAAGGCGTTTGCCATGGCCACCGGTAAGCCTGTTGTCGGTATCCCTACTTTAGACATCATTGCATGCGGGATTCAGAAACTTGGGAGAGGATTTGATCGCTACGATGAGATCTGCGTCATCAATGATGCCCGTCGAGGCAAGGTGTACGCTTGTTTTTATGACCCCCAGGGTCTGCGAAAAAGCGATTATTTATTAACTTCTCTTGAGGATGTCTTGGAAAAAGCACATGGCAAGACGCTTTTTGTTGGTGATGCCGTTGGCGTTTACCGTAACAACATCTCTAAATTTCTTTTCGCTGATGAAAAATGGTGGTATCCTCAAAGTAAAGTGATGGCGGCCTTGGCTTATGAGCGCTTTCGAAAAAAGCTATACGATGATGCCGCAAGCCTTTTGCCGTTGTATTTATATTCACAGGACTGTCAAGTGTCCGCGATGAAAAAAACCTGACGGAATGGAAGGAATAGGGCCTTTTGGACGTTAAAATATTGAACTACGACACAGTTGTTCATCCGCCAACCTGGTGTGAAATAGACCTCAAGGCTTTGGCGTATAATTTTGAGCAATTGCAGAAGCTGGCCGCTAAAAACATGTCGCATTCCTTAGGCATTATGCCGGTCATCAAAGCTGAGGCCTATGGCCACGGGATGATTCAGGTTGCTGAATGTTTAAGGGAATGCGGTTGTAAATATTGGGCCGTTTCCAATGCTAACGAAGGTTTGCACCTGCGCGCGACGGGCTTCAATCAGAAAATTTTATTGTTCGAATCCACCTTAGTCTCAGAAGCTAAAGATATCGTCGAGTATAAATTGACCCCAACACTCTGTTCTTTTGAAATGGCCCATGCTTTGGACCATTGGGCCCATCAGGCTGGCATTCAAATTCCTGTGCATATTAAAATAGACACAGGCATGGGACGTTTTGGGGTCAATGAAGATCAGGCTTTGGATTTTGTGCAAACGCTGCGGGCAAAATGTCCTAATTTGATCTTGGAAGGCATTTATACCCATTTTCCAGTCGCTGACTCAGACCGTGATTTTACTTTAGGCCAGATGCGCCGTTTCCGTGACATAGTGTATTCCTTAGAAAACCAGTTGACCACTTTTTCATATGTGCACGCGGGAAACAGCATGGGGCTTGGAGATTATAAGTCCGATCTTTTTAATCTGGCGAGGCCCGGCATTATGCTTTACGGCGTTTATCCGCTTGAGGATTTAAAAAATAAAATCCATTTAAAGCCTGTGATGTCGGTCAAGGCGCGCATTATTTTTGTGCAGACCATTGCCAAAGGCCGTGGTATCAGCTACGGGCATACGTTTAAGGCCAAGGAAGATATTACAGTTGCGGTATTGCCTATCGGTTACAGCAACGGGTATTTGCGTTCTTTGTCCAACAAAGCTTTTGTTTTGGTGGAAGGAGTGCGTTGTCCGGTGGTGGGGCGTGTGACCATGGACCAGATCATCGTGGATGTCACCGCGGCCACTCTTTCAGGCCGTATCCCTAAAATCGGTGATGAAGCGGTCATTATGGGTGATCAAAAGGGCGAGTCAATTTCAGTGGACGAAATTGCCAAATGGGCAGACACCATCAGTTATGAAATCCTCTGCTCTTTAGGCAACCGCCTTCCGCGTGTTTACCATTCCTAGAATTAAAAATTCCTGAAGATAATAAACAAGGCCATGAGGGTAAACAGGATCGGGGTGATCCATGCCCCTTCCCAGGGCAATAAAGCTCCGCCTTTGGCTAAGGCCAAACCTACCGCGTCAGCGACGTAATAAAGAAATCCGATGACTAAGGCAATGGTAATGGAAGTAAAGGTCATGGCCCGGCGTTTGCCCACTGACATGAGCGCAAAAGGCAATCCGATCAAAACAATGATAAAATTGCGCAGGGGAAAAGTGATCTTCTGATGCATGTCGACCCGGAGATTATTGATCGTTTTAACCGCCCCGCTGCCGGAAAAACGTTTGATATAGCCATGCAGTTGGTTTAAGTTCATCGCTGAGAGGTCCATTCTTTGCCTGAGAAAGTCCCTGGGCGTTTCTTTAATGTCCATCAATTTTTCCTCTGACATTCGAATACCGCTGGGAGGGGCATTGGGCAAAGCGTTGTTATACGTTGTTATCTGGCATTTAAAGAATTTCCAGGCAATGCCCGTCCACTTGGCCTTAAGGGCCACGATTTTCTCAACCAGGTTTTGATTATGATCATGCCCGATGATGGTGATGCCGGTCAATTCGTTGGTGTTAGGGTTAAAAGTATCAATAAAGAACAGGCGGTTTTTTAGGCCGTAGAAGGTAAGATTGTGGATGAGGGGCAGGCCTTGACCTTTTTGGGAAGGGACGACTTTAATCTGAGTGTCGCGTATTTGCTGGTTGATCATCGAGGATTGCGGTACGAATTTTTCATTCACTAAAAATACTAAAGCTGAAACGAAGATGGCGAATACCAGTGCCGGACGGGTGATCTGCCAGAAATTCATGCCGGATGCGCGAATGGCGATGATCTCATTGTGCGCGTTGAGGCTGCTATAGGTAAACAGGACAGAGATGAGGCATGCCATGGTGGAAGTTTGCACTATGATCGACGGCAAAAATGAAATGTAATATTGCACGATTACGGTTAGCCCTACGCTTTTTGAGATAAAATCCTGCAAATTACCGAACATATCGATGAGGATAAACAAAAACGCGAAGGTAAAAACAGTTCCCGCGAAAATGATCAGGATAGATTTGAGAATATAACGATCTAGGATGCGCATAGTTTCATGTCTAACGCGTGCATAGTTTCCAGTTTAAGAAAATGGCCAGAACAAGGGCAAGGCCATTGGGCAACCACATTAAAAAATAGGGGTTAAAAACATTTTCAGAGGCCATGCCTTGGCAGGCCAATGATAAAATGTAATAAGGGGCGGCGAACAATAAGGCATACAAAAGGTTAGCGGATTTGGCCCGCCGGTTGGTTATGGCCGCGAAAGGAAAACCCAGAAAGATAAATATCAACGGCGAGAGCGACCATGCCAGGCGGCGCTGATATTCGGCAATCAACGGGGAGGGATCAATGGACAGTTTGCGCAGGCACTGGATCTTTTTGGATAATTCCCGTAATGTCATGGCTTTCGATTTTTTTTCACTCTTCACGTTCTTTTTGGAAAGGTCCATCCTGATAAAAGACGTCTGGAAATTAAGTTTATAAAAATTGTTGGGATTGCTCAGATCAGGCTCGTCGGAAGTCCCGTTGAGGAGCTTGAGCATCAGCTGGTCCTTGCCCGGGACATGGACAAATTCACCTTGTCCGGCAATGATGGTCTTGGTGGGCTTATTGGGCGCCGGCTCATAGATCCTGACCCCGTATAACAGATCGCCGTCCATCCGGTAAATAAAAATGATATATTTATCAAAGGCATTGATAAAACTACCAGGCTCCAGCATGGCTGAAGGGTCACGGCTGCCGGTTTCCTGCAAGATGCGAGTTTGGGCGTCATAAGCTTCAGGAATGACACGGTCGTTGAGAAGATACACAAACAGGCATAAGGCGATGCCTACGGCTGTTAAGGGGGCCAGAAGACGCAGCAGATGAATGCCCGAGGCGCGCATGGCTAAGATTTCATTTTCTGCGGACATGTTCCCCAATGCCAGGATCACAGTGATCAGGCAGGCGACAGGCAGGGTATAGCCTAAAAGGATGGGAATATAATACAGAAAGACCTGGCCCATGGCTGTCAGGGACATGCCGTTATTAATGACCTTGTTGGCCAATTGCGGTAAATACCCCAGAAGAAAGACGCTGGTCAATACACAGATCGACAGCGTAAAAGGCTGAAGGCATTCTTTTAAAATATAATTTCGTAAAATACGCATATTAGTTTGTCAAACTGAAAGTCAATACTCCAACCCGGGCGGCGCCGGCTGTTTTTAGAACTTGCGCGGCGTTGTGGAGGGTGGCCCCTGTTGTAAAAAGGTCATCAATAAGCACGACGCTTTTACCCTCAACATCCGTCGAATTTTTTATTCTAAAAGCACCTTCCATATTTGTCCAGCGTTGTTTTGCCCCTAATTCCGTTTGGGTCTGGGTCTTCTTCTGGCGTATCAACAAATTTTCCGTATGCAAAATCCCATAGTGCCGGCTTAAGCGCAAGCTCAAGAGCGCTGACTGATTGTATCCTCTTTCCCGCAGTTTCACCGGATGCAAGGGGATGGGGGTCATTAAGTCAAACTTTTGTAAGGGTAAGGAATGGCGGTCGATGAAATCGATCATTAAAGGGACAAATGTTTTACACAGGGATGTTTTGGAATTGTATTTAAAGGCGTGCAGCAATTTTTGGGCTGTTTCATTATAAAGACAAACTGACCATGCCTGGTCAAAAGCGAATGTGTCTTGGGTAGTTTGCCGGCTTAATGGCGTTGGATTGAACTCCAGAGATCCCAAACAGCTGGCGCATAGCTGCCGCTGGTGGCGGCTATTAAGGAATTGGCGGCAGAGCAGGCAGTTGTCGGGGAAGATAAG
>CAZABZ010000040.1:0-1437 GCA_964483535.1 uncultured Planctomycetales bacterium
GATCATGGACTTTAACGATTTTGCCGTTAACAATGGCAACATTCCTCCCCGACGCATCCACCACAACCCCCTCCAAGACCAAATCATTCACTGACAAATCTTTATCGTAGTTAACCACTGTCCCGTCTGCCGACACTAAAGGCATAAAAGGATCACTTTTCCCATGATCATTATACACAAAAGCCTCTTGGGCATAAACTGAATTTGCGAAAAATAATATTAACACTAAAATAAAGGTCCTATCCGCCATTACGGTTCACCAGGATAAGTTTGATGGTCAAAGAAAATAAATGCGTATTCGTGTCCCTTTCATCATTTTGAATAATGAAATCTTTTAAAATGAAACACATGTCCGCATTTTCCAATTTGTTAAGGAAATGCCCAAACATATGATATCCGCAACGGGCCTTAATCAGAATGGGTAAAGCGTAATATTTGCCATCCGCGGTTGCTGTTAAATCTTCCTGCTGGCTCTTTTCAGGGACCAACTGGTCAATGAGAACACCATATTCTTTGGCGATACTGGAAATAGTGCTGAGAATAGCAGGGACTTCCTGGACGGAACGTACCTTGAGGCTAAGAGAGCCTAATTGAACACGCGCCTCCTGGAGGTTTTTTCTAAGCTGATTGATCCGCTGTCTGTCAGTCAAAACTTGTTGTGTGTCTTCGGAGATTTTTTTTATTTGGTCATTAACATCAACAATGCCGTTGATTTGAGGTAACACCAAAAAAAACACATCTAATAAAATAATCAGAAAGACCACTGCCCCCAATATGGCATAACGCGTCTGGTCATTCAAGTTATTGAAGTATCCAAAAATTTTAGATAAATCAAATTTCATAAAAAGCCCTTCACCTATCACTGCGTCGATGTCATTTTAATTTTGCCATGACGGTAAAATCCGTTACCTCAATGGTATTTATCTTGCTACGCTGGATGGAATTGACTTCCAGCGAAGAAAAATCTTTCATAAAATCATCATTTTTCTTTAAGGCGGACAAAAACATCCCCACATTATTAATTTCACTCTGGGTTTTGGACACCCCGCTGCCTTCCATGACCAGGCCGATTTTGTCTAAAGTCATTTTTCTAATCCAGAGCCCTCTGGGCAAAGCATCGCTAATGGCATTAAATTTAGAGGACCATCGCACAAATTTTCTGGTCGTCATATCAGCAATCACATTGATCTTCTTTTTTAAATCCCCGGACTCCTCGTTCATGGAACCCAATAAAATTTGATCAGGCAATACCTTCTGCCAATTTGCCTTATAACTTGACAGGCGCCCCATACCTGACAACCACACAACCCCTAAAAGCAGATGGAGTGTCCCCATGAGCAAAATCACCCCTACGGCGACACCTAAAAGAATTTCTTTAGGGATATTGATCGTCAAGGCATTGGCATTTCCCTTGCCATTCTTTCTCAAAGCATCTGG
>CAZABZ010000040.1:1537-8554 GCA_964483535.1 uncultured Planctomycetales bacterium
CTCTAAAGCCCCAAACCTAAGGCCACGCCAAACTGCGCGGCATAGGTTTGAATGTCGCCGGATACCGCCGGGTTATTTAAACGCACACCCGCCAAAGGGTTCCAGATCTTAACAGGCAGCCCTAAATTCTTTTCAAACACGCCTTCAATGTCCTTTAACAATGAACCGCCGCCGCTTAAAAAAAGCTCATCGACCTGGATATTTTTTTCAGTCATATAATAATCCATCGACAAACGGATTTCGGCAATTAAATTATTGATCGGCATGTCGCAAGCTTCGATGACCTGGGCCAATTTCTCTCCCGGTTGGCGCTTGATTGCCTCAGCTTGGGCTTCATCAATCCCCAGGACATTGGCAATTTGCTTGGTCATCTCCCGGCTGCCGACGAATATGTCCCTGGTAAAACGCGGAGAAGAATCTTTAAAAATGATAAGACAAGACGTCGATCCGCCGATATCAAGCACGGCCTTAGCTTTTCCTGACGAGTTGGCCTGCGGCCCCAAACGGTTAAAAGCATTGGCAAGCGCAATTGAATTGATCGTCACGCGGTCTAATTCAAGCCCCGCTTCTTTAAACAGTTTTAAACGCTCCTCCACTATTTCTCTTTTGACGGCCGCCAATAATACTGACATTTTCTTGTCCTTACTTTCGGGATCTAAAATAGAACAATCCGTGTAAATACTTTTGGGGTCAAAAGGAAAATACTTATCCAGATCAAAAATATATGATTTCCGTAAATCTTCCAAAGGCATGCGGGGCAAGTCAACATAGCGGATCAAGGTCCCCTTACCAAAAACAGAGGAAACCAGAAGCTGATTATTGAGACGCAGGCGTTCGCTGATTTTCTTTAAAGCGCTTTTAGTGTCATTGCCCGCCAAGGGTTCAATGGCCCAATGACGTATTTCAGGCCCGCCGGCGGCCTGCCCTAATTCCACCGCTTTGATCGAAAAGGTCCCGATATCAATACCGATGACCGGAGAGGCCGCGGGCTTGGGCATTAAACGGTTGACCAATAACAAATATTGGTCAAATAATTTTTTATAATCCATAAATTTATTTTAACAGATTCACAGAGGGAGTGTAAAGATTATCCTGATTTTTTAATCATCATTTCCAGGCGGGATTTGCGTTTGTCTAAATCAAGCATTTGAGAAAGCAAATCATTAAAATCATCAATGCTGCTCTGTAATTTTTCCCCTTCAATATGCCCACTGGCCGTCATCCGGGGGGCTTGGGGATTTTTACTCAGCAGTATGGCTTCATGCAATGACTCTTGCCGCTGCTGGCTGTCATAAATCCTTTTTATTAATTTTAATTTTTCTTTTTGAAGACGGGCCCCTGACGCCATCGACTCTCGGATTAATTTAATGTCGCCAAGAGTTTTCTGGATACGATTATCCAAATCAAAGTTTTCTTTTTCCAAACGCGCAATTTGTTGGCCACGACGGGGGTTTTTGTCCCGCAATTTGTCTGCTGTCTTATTTAAAAAGTCCCCTTGGGCCTCTCCCCGCCCCAACTGCGCCTGCAACTGTGCGACCCGGGCTTTCATGGCATTGTCACGGACCGCCCATTGATCATTATCCAAACTCAACTTTTCTACACTCTGTTTTAAAGTGGCCAATGCCTGCTGCAAGGCGGAGGTGGCCGTATTAACACCATCCTCTTGAGCTTGGGCTAGGCCGAAGAAGAACATCGTCCATAAAATAACAGCAAAGAACAATCGCATATATCTCATATTTCTATTGCAAGGCCGAGGTCATGCTTAAAATCGGCATAAACAAAGCAATGACGATAAATCCAACAACAATCCCTAAAAACCCGATAATCAAAGGCTCGATCAATTTGGTCAGGCCTTCAACCGCCGTATCCACCTGCTCGTCATAAAATTCAGCTACTTTAGATAACATTTTTTCTAATTGCCCGGACTTCTCTCCGATGGCGATCATGCGGGTGACCATCAGCGGAAAAATGGGGCTTTTAGACAAAGGCAAGGCAATGCTCTCGCCTTCCTTGACGCTGACCTTGATCTCATCGACTAAAATTTCAATCACCCTGTTCCCGCAGGTCTTCCCGACAATATCCAAAGATTCCAAAATAGGCACACCGCTTTGACTCAAAGTAGCGAAGGTCCGGCAAAAACGGCTGACAGAAACCTTGCAAATCAAATCCCCAAATACCGGCAGCCTTAAAAGCAAGGTATCCACCTGAATATGGCCGACGGGCGTCTTTTTGTACTTATTAAAAAGGAACACGACAACGAACCCGCCCACCACCAGAAATATAATATCCTGTTGAAGAAAATGACTGAAATCGATCAGCATCTGGGTCATGGCCGGCAATTTTTGCCCCAAGGACGCATAAATCTGGGAAAAAGTAGGAACAACCTTGACGAGCAATCCCATGGTGATCAAAAACGCCATGCCCATAACCACCGCCGGATAAATCATTGCTCCTTGCACTTTTTGACGGAGCCGCTCGCTTTTTTCCAAATACATGGCCACCCGCTCAAGGATGGTGGTAAGAATGCCCCCGCTCTCCCCTACCCGGATCATATTCACATACAACTGGTCAAATATTTTAGGATGCTTGGCAAAAGCACTGGAAAGGCTGCTGCCTGTCTGTATGTCATCGCGGATAGTATTAAGCGCCTCTTTAAAACTAAGATTGGCGGTTTGTTCACTCAGCGCTTCCAGGGACTGTAAAATGGGCACGCCCGCATCCACCATGGTAGAAAACTGGCGGGTAAAAATAACCAGGTCTTCAGGCTTAACTTTCTTCCCACCCTGGGACTTAGAGGGTTTCTTAGAGGCCGATCCTTTTTCTTCCGAAATACCTAAAATGATCAAATTGCGCTTGCGTAACTCGGCCACGATCACCGATTCATTTTCAGCGGAAATCCTCCCCGATACGCTTTTGCCTTCCTGATCGCGGGCAGTATATGTATATGTTGGCATGGATCACATCCCCTTTATTCTTCATCTTCGGAGGCCACACGAAAAACTTCTGTCAATGTGGTCTCACCTGCGCACATTTTATCAACAACATCGTCAAAAAGCAATTTCATCCCTTGATTTTTCTGGGCGTAGCGGCTTATGTCCAGGGACGTTTTCCTCTTTAAGATCATGTCACGAATATAATCATCAATTTGAAGCACTTCCGTGACGCCTACACGGCCTTTGTACCCGGTGCCCCTGCAACGGTCACAGCCCTTGCCTTCATACAAAACAACACCCGGCTTGATCCTATGCTGGATCTTTTGCAAGATTTCCGGTTTAATGTCCATGGGTTTTTTACAGTAATCACAAATACGCCGGCACAACCGCTGAGCACAAACTAAAACCAGACTGGAAGCCACTAAAAAAGGCTCAAGTCCCATATCAACCAGACGGGTCACGGCACCTGACGCGGTATTCGTATGCAAGGTCGAAAGGACCACCTGTCCCGTAAGCGAGGCTTTGATCGCAATGTCCGCCGTCTCCGCGTCCCGAATTTCACCCACCATCACCACGTCCGGTGACTGGCGTAAAATAGCGCGCAGTCCCGCGGCAAAATCGAGCCCTATGTCTGATCTGACTTCAATTTGAGTCAGGCCATCCACCAAATATTCCACCGGTTCTTCGATAGTGATTATATTTCTCTCCGATGTATTTAACTTGTTGATCAAAGAATACAACGTCGTGGATTTACCGCTGCCGGTAGGGCCGGTAACCAGGATCATCCCATAAGGCTTATAAACAGCCTCTTCCAAGAGCTTTCGCGCATTTTCTGAAAATCCTAATTTAGAAAGGCCCACCGAAAGATTATTTTTATCAAGCACGCGCATAACTATTTTTTGACCAAAGGTCGTCGGAAGTATAGACACGCGGAAATCCACTTCCTGGTTTCCTACCTTCATTTTAAAACGCCCGTCCTGCGGGGTCTGGGTGTTGGTGATATCCAAATTCGCCATGAGTTTAATACGCACCCCCACCGCGTTTTTACTTTCTTTAGGGATGGTCAATATGTCCTGCAATAGTCCGTCAATACGAAACCGCACGCGCATCCCCTGCTCCAAAGGTTCTATATGAATATCCGATGCCCTTTGGTGCAACGCCTCCTTGATAACCAGATTAACAATACGGATAACCGGAGCTTCCCACGCATCCTGTGGCTCTTCCTGTTGGGGTTGCGCACTCGGCCCCACATCAGTCATGGCCGTAGGGGCTGCTTTGTAAAATTGATCAATGGCCCACAGGATCTGGCTTTCAGAAGCGATCACAATGCCAATTTCCTTGCCCGTCACATTACGCAAATCATCCATGATAAATACATTTAACGGATCAGAGATCGCCACTGTCAGGGTCTGGCCAAGCATTGATAACGGCATCGCCACATACTGACGCGCGCTCTTTTCCGTAAGAATGCTTTTAAGACGTTCATCAAAACGGTATTTGGTCAGGTCAATGGAAGGTATGTGGAGCTCGCGCATCAAAAGGACCAGAAGGTCCTGCTCGGAGATAATCCTCTGTTTAAGCAAGGCTTTGACCAAGCTTATATTTTTACCCTGCTGGGCTTCTATCAGCGCGTCGATATCGGCCGGATTAATATTCGGCAGACTTCTAAGCGTTTTTAAAATCTTCTCTTGTGCAGTGTCCATATCCGCCCTTTTAATCAGGTGCCGTCAAACGGATCACTTCTTCTAAGGTCGTCAACCCCTGGGAGGCTTTGATGATGGCATCCTCGCGCATTGTTTTCATGCCCTGGGCGCGCGCCGCATTCTTCATCTCCGCCTCGGAACTTGAAGCTAAAATCAATTCTTTGATTTTATTGGTCAACACCAGTGTTTCGATAATCCCTACCCGCCCCTTATAGCCGGTGTTCAAACATTGAGAGCACCGTCTGGCCCTGTAAAACTGCCCGTCATGATTTGGCAATAATTCTTTAAGGTGAAATTCTTTAATAATCTCATCCGTGGCCTTGTAAGGCTCACGGCATTTCTGGCATACCCTGCGAAGCAGGCGCTGGGCCACAATAACCACCACCGAGGAGGTGATCAAAAAAGGTTCAATGCCCATATTGACCATGCGGGTGATAGAGCCGGTACTCGTCGTAGTGTGCAGGGAGGAGACCACCAGGTTCCCGGTCAATGCCGCCTTGACCGCGATATCCAGGGTTTCCGAATCCCTGATCTCACCGATGAGGATCACATCCGGGTCTTGGCGTAAAATGGAACGCAATACCGCCGGGAAAGACAAACCGAATTCAGAGCGTACGTTAACCTGATTAAACCCTTTCACCTGAAATTCCACCGGATCTTCCACGGTCACAATATTCCTTCCCGGGGAATCGATATATTTAAGGATCGCGTACAAAGTCGTGGTTTTACCGCTGCCGGTAGGGCCGCAGGCCAAAATCATGCCGTGGGGCCTATGGCAGCACTCTTTTAATCTCGCCAGGGGTTCAGGCTCAAAGCCTAACTTATCAATGTCCGCCATCTCCTGGTTTTTATCCAGGACGCGCAAAACAATTTTTTCTCCCATAGCGGTGGGCAGCGCGTTGACGCGGAAATCCACCTCTTGGTTTTGATCAGTCACGATCCTAAACCTCCCATCCTGCGGAAGACGGTGCTCGGCAATGTCTAAGTTTGAAATGACTTTGATGCGGGAAATCAGGGGAAAATGCAGGTTCTTGGACATGCGGTCGATTTCCCTGATATAACCGTCGATGCGATAACGAATGCGCAGGCAGTTTTCCATAGGCTCGATGAACACATCGCTGGCCTTGGCCACCACCGCCTGTCGGATAATCGTATTGGTCAACGTGATGATCAGCGCTTCTTCACCGAACTCCTCAATGGCCCTCTTATCATGTTGAGCATGCTCTTTGACCAACTCCAGGTTTTTCGCCTCTCTCGTATCTTTAATGACCTGAAAAATTTTCTCAAGGTCCGAAGAATTATTTTGCGCGTAACTGCGCTCAATGGCGGCACGCATTTCTTTAGGCCTGGCCAAAACAACGCTTACCGACATGGACGTCATGGCCTTGATATTATCGATAGTCAACATATCCAACGGATCAACCATGGCAATAGTCAGATGATCACCGAACCTGGAGATGGGAATCAATAAAGATTTTTCAGCTGTTTCTTTGGGGATTAACTTTAAAAGGGAGGGATCAATCCTGAATAAATTCAAATTGAGCAAAGGTATTTGCAAGGCTTCGCTCAAGGCGACGCTTAACTGGTCTTCGGGGACCAATTTAAGCCTTAAAAGAATATGGCTTAACTCACCGCCGGAGTGCTCCTGTTCTTCAACAGCCCGCTGGAGATCTTCAGGGGTTACGACATGGTCCCGCAGAAGAATTTCTTTGAGAGTTCCTTGTGTGGGCAACATCAGTGCGTTTCGTAATAGCGATTGATGGCACTGTTAATTTCCGTCGCTGTACTAATAAACGCTTGCACTGAACAACCAGTGACATTCTCGACATCTTCCAAGGCATGGACATTTAAAGGATTGGCCATGGCCAAAGTCAAACTACGGCCGATTTTATCAATGGGGACCAAACAATACTGCTTGCATAAGCCTTTAGGAACGGTCTCCGCAACTTCGGGGGGAATTTCGTAATTAGCCAAAGGCAGATAGGAAAAACCGTATTGACAGGTCAATGCCTGCACCACGTCCTCTTCGGTGCCCATTTTCATCTGGACCAATGCTTCGCCAAATAAAAGGCCCTTTTCTTTTTGGAAAGTCAAAACTTCTGTCAATTTGGCGCGCGAAAAAACACCACGCTCGACCAAAATCTCGCCTATCTGCTTATTCACCACTTTATTTAAATGTCGCATGTTCTTTACTATACCGATTACACAAGATATTGTCCAGCGCTAGTTTTAAAAAATAGTCCGTTTTTTACTTAAATTCAACAAAAATCCAAGCAACAAGGCAAAGACCATAAAAGAAGTACGGCCGTAACTGATCAAAGGCAGTGTAATCCCCACCACCGGCAAAAGCCCCATGACCATGCCGATATTGATCACCACCT
>CAZABZ010000041.1:0-2352 GCA_964483535.1 uncultured Planctomycetales bacterium
GCGCTCGACTGCTCACTCACTGAAGAACGCAAAGTTTCAAGCACCTGTTTACCAAAAATGGCTGCCGCCAACGCTCTTTCCTTATTGGCCACCGGTGAGCGCACAGCATTCAAAGTGGCAAAAACCCCTGCGACGGAAATAACAAAAATAACAGATGACAATAATACTTCCAATAAAGTGAACGCCGTGTCATTTAAATTTTTCATCCGCATAAACCTCAAGGACACCAGTTATTTGATAAATTACATTGTGGATTTACAGTCCCGCTTCCACTTAAATTAATCGCCGAAGTCAGTGTCAAAACAATGGTATTAGGGGGACTAATACTGGTTCTCTTTGCCGTACAAGCATTTGCCGTCGTTACCCCGCAATCATACAAATACGCGCCATCATCCTGAATATTCAAAGACAAAGTAGAATTAATTAGCGCCAAACTACCGGCCAAAGCGGCGCCCAATGCAAAATTTCTATTGCCTCCGTTATTATTATTATAATTTTGCTCTGCGCTATAAATGGCTAATAAATTATTCCGGGCATTTGCCGCCTTGGCCTGTTCGATGGGTATAGTATAATTCGGAAAAGAGAGGGCAACGGCAACTCCTATAATAATTAAAACAATTATTATCTCCATTAATGTCATCCCTTGCCTACCGGACATCACCCGCTCCTCTCTATTTAAACTTATAACATACAAAGCAAGGCAGGTCAAATAAGGGGCTATTTATTAAGATGGACAACGGCTGCCGCCAACAGTACAGTTTACACCAGACCCCGTCGTAGTCAGCGTGACAGTGCCATCGGTCGCATTGCATTGATACGGCAAAGAAGTATTCGAACAACTATAACTAAACGGATCACCCGTCACAGCGCTCAAAGACAAATTGGCGATAGGATTACTCCCGCAACTTGGGTTGGGAGCCTGGTTACTGCAATAATAGCCATAATCCTCAAAATATTTTTCCTGCGCGGCAGAAATAGCTAATAAGTTGTTTTTAGCCTGCTGTGCTTTTGTCTGCTCTATGGAATTAACTAAATTAGGAATGACAATGGCGGTAACAATCCCTAAAATAACTAGGATGACTATTATCTCTATTAAACTAAATGCCTTGCTAACTGACATCAGATTACCTCTCTACTATTGGTCCTCATATCCACTTTATATATAACACGCGGGGTAAAGAAGGTCAAACAGAAGACAATAAAAAAGGCAGTATCATGATTCGATACTGCCTTTGAATAAACTCCTTTAAAACCTAACAAAGACCTACATAACTACCCGCGGTAGGAGCAGAACAAGTCCAAGAACCAGTAGTTTGTCTTGTTAATGTAATAGAAGTAGCCCCATCACTGGCTGATAGTGTAAAAATCAGATTACTTCCTGCATAGGTACCTGATGGAATCGTAGTAGCTCCTGAAGTTGCCGATTGCGCTGCTGTTGCTGCTGGTATTGTAACAGTAAAAGTAGTACCGCTTACAGTTGCTGTCGTAACCGCACCTGCTGCTGCAAGGTCAGTGTTCACGGGAGTATTGCCCGAATGTAAGACGTAGTAAGATTCCATAGCAGTCTTACATCCATCCAACAATACTAAAGCTTGCACGCCTTTGCTTTTTCCAACATTACTAAAAAGATTCGGTAAAGCAATGGCCGCCAAAATGCCGACTATGATCATAACAACGATAATTTCTATCAGCGTAAAACCGCTTTTATTATTTAAGTTTCTCATTTTATTCTCCTTTGAGGTTAGTATATTTATATATAACTACAACTCTCATAAAAAGTATAGCATTCTTAGAGAGAGTGTCAAACGCTAAAGAAAATATCCTTTAAAGTCAAAAATTATTACGCATGGTAGCCTTGGCCAAGTTTAAATAAGGGAAGAAAGATTGATATGACTATGGTGCCTATTATAACGGCCATAAAAATCAGCATAAACGGCTCTATTAAGGTGCCAAAGCGTTTCATAAAAGCTTCGACATTCGCTTGATAAAACTCAGCCACATGTTTAAGCATTTTACCAAGTTCCCCTGTTTCTTCTCCGACCTTGATCATCTGGACCGCCATCATAGGGAAAAATTCCGACTTCATCAGACAATCTGCCATTCCCTTACCTTCGCTCACCCCTTCACGCACCTGGGCCACCACCAAACCGCAAGTTTTATTGTTCACCAACTTTCCCGTAATTTCCAAGGCGTATAAAATCGGCACCCCGCTTTCAGTTAAAGTCGCCATCTGGGCCGCAAAACGCTCGACAACGATCAGCTTGGTAATGTCCCCAATGACCGGAAGTTTATAAATTATGCTTTCATATTGCAACTCACCCATGGGAGTTGAAAAATAAGCTTTTAAAATTA
>CAZABZ010000041.1:2452-3699 GCA_964483535.1 uncultured Planctomycetales bacterium
TTGAGCACCGCGGGCATTGTACCCGAGGCCTCTCCCACCTCAGCCAAACTGACCCAAAACTGGTTAAAAATTCTAGGATGCTTGGCCAACGCAACGCTTAAGGAAGACCCTTGTTCAATATCGTTACGGATTTTTGTGACCGCCTCAAACATCTCTCTGCTTTGGATTTGAGACTTAATAACATCCAAACTACGCAACATGGTGACCCCTGCTTCCAGCATAGTCGCCAATTGACGGGAAAAGACCAAAAGATCTTCTATCCCAAACTTGTCATGATTGAACTTGAAAGCCGCATCCTTTTTATCATCCTCAGAGACATCCTTTTTCGTAACCGGACGGATATTAATAATAAAATAGCCTTCACTCTGCAATTTTTCAACCAGAGCCCCTTCGTTGAAGGCTTGAATAATACCCGTTTTTGTATTGCCTGCGTCGTCTTTGACTGTATAAAAATAATTTGGCATAAAATTATTAAACGGCTGTCACCGCCAAAATTTCGTCAACACTAGTAATACCGTTTTCCACTTTTTTCATACCAGACTCAAAAAGCGTATCCATTTCATTATGCCTTGCCGCATCCCTAAGTTCATTATAACCGGCGGAATGCGAAATCAAATTGCGGATTTCATCATTAATGGTCATCACTTCCGAAATAACTGTACGTCCTTTATAACCGGTGTGACTGCATTCATCACAGCCTTTAGCACGGTAGATCAAATCACTCTTGACCTTGTAGTTCCCGACTATCAAGCCATTAGATTCATATGGTTCTCTGCATTTAAGACAAAGCTTGCGGGCCAAACGCTGGGCCACTATCATGAGCAGAGACGGTGTCACCAAATAAGGCGAAACACCAATATCCATTAAGCGCGATACCGCCAAAGGAGCGTCATTGGTATGCAGGGTGGATAAAACCAAATGCCCTGTCAAAGCCGCGCGCAAACAAATTTGAGCGGTTTCCAAATCACGGACTTCTCCCACCATGATAATATCCGGGTCCTGACGTAAAAAAGCACGCAGGGCTGAAGCAAAAGTAAGCCCGATATCAGAACGAACACCCACCTGATTGATCCCATCCAGTTTGAATTCTACCGGGTCTTCGCAGGTCATAATGTTTAACCCGGAATCGAAGATTTCATTCAAACAAGAATACAAAGTCGTTGATTTACCGCTTCCCGTCGGGCCAACAACAAGGAACAGGCCGGAAGAATTCTTTAAGGCCTTACGTATGGCCTCCAGCTGTTTGG
>CAZABZ010000041.1:3799-5337 GCA_964483535.1 uncultured Planctomycetales bacterium
GCCTTGGCAATTAAGCGGTCAATGCTCAACTCTGAATCAGCAAAAGTCCCTTTCTCTTCCACCTTACTGGTGGTCTCTCCATCCGTATAGCTTTTCTGAAGGGCCTGGTCCAAAATAGACCCCCCCTCCTTTTCTCCCGCTTCTCTGCCGGTCACATAAAACTCATCAATGGCCTTGGAGAGGTCCGTCTTGGTGGAAATGATCAAATTCAATTCACATCCCGTCAGGATTTTTAAATTATCCAAAACGAAAAAATCCAGAGGATCAAATACAGCGCAGGTCAAAGAATTTAAATTCTTGCTTAAAGGAAGGACTAAATTCTTTTTAGCAAATTCATAATTCACTAATTTTTCCAAATTCTGCTCTTGTTTCGGTTTAAGCAGGCCGGACATGTGGGAGGTAAAAGGCATTGATAACTGCGAGGCTAAGGCGGCGGCAAAATCTTCTTCTTTGATCGTGCCCACTTCAATCAAAAGTTCACCAAGGCGTTTTCCCTTTTGCCGCTTCTGCAGATTAATAGCCTCTTGCAGCTGACTATCAGTGAGCAGTCCCTGATTGATTAGAATTTCGCCGATTCTGATGCGTGCCATAGTTTAATATTTTTTCATTTCATAAGTGTTTAAACTATTATTAATCTCTTGGACGCGGTCTGAGGCATCTTGTGTATCCAAAGACGCCTCGGCTGGAATTGACGAGCTATCCCCTTTAAGGGCCGATTGATTAGCGTAGTCAATTATATGAGGGGTAAGAAAAATAATCAGTTCACGTTCAGTTTTTTGTTCAGTCTTAGAACGAAACGCGGCCCCAATCAAAGGCAAATCTCCCAAAAAGGGAAGCTTTGTAACAGTCTTATTAGTCTGGTTAGTCATTAAGCCGCCAATCACCATGCTCTGGCCATCTTTAAGCTTCAAAATAGAATCAGAACCGCGGGTCTCAGGATCATAAACCGATCCGCCGATACTGGTGGGTGGCTGGACCTCGGATAAAATAACATCAATGACCTTAGGAGAAACGGCCATGGTAATTTCATGCGTCAATAGGTTGGCTTGAGGCGTTACTTTTAAAATCACGCCGGTTGCGTAACGGTCCACCGTATAGGTCTGCGTCGAACCTGATGTCCCTGTCGATGTGCTGGATGGCACGATATCAATGGCTTGATCAGTGGATATTTCAATCTGGGCGGTCTCATTATTGAGAGTCAATATTCTTGGACGCGCCAAGGTACGGGCATCGGTGCTAGTGGTTAAAAAATTCAACGTCGCTGTCAAGCCAGACGTATTGATTAGCCCAGGAGTAAATGGAGTATTATTGGTGGAACCAGAACTGGGACTGGAATTAGAGCTGGAGCTGGAGGCGTTACTAACTGTTGATCTACTCAAACTTAAGGGATAATTCACAGCTTCTGATGCTCCTGTAAAACTTATAGGAGTTGCGCCATATGTAATCCCCAATTGGTCCGCTGTACTTTTGGAAACATCCAGCATTTCCACCTCAATAAGGACCTGCGGTACAGGCACATCCAGCTTGGCGATAGTACT
>CAZABZ010000041.1:5437-8326 GCA_964483535.1 uncultured Planctomycetales bacterium
TCGTAATCATGTTCTTTGCCGTCTTTTCCTTTGCCTTGACGACAAAAACATTGCTGTTACTCTGCATTTCATAAGTCAAATCGTTGGCATCCAGCACCATTTGCAAAGCTTGATTTAACGGGACCTTATTAAGATAAAGAGTTATTTTTCTGTCCGCTACATCTTGGGCCGCTATAAAACTTAAACCCGATTGCTGGGAAATAATCTTTAATACATTTACCAAGGACGCTTCTTTAACATCAATAAAAATACTTTTTGAAGTATCGGAACCAGAACTAATGAAACGGTCTTCCATGTCCCCGGACCATACCTGGGCAGAGCTCAAAAAAAACACTGTTACCCAAAGACATGCTGTTAAAACAGATTTAAACATAATTTACCTCTAAAATTACATTAACAAATAAACAAAGACTAATCAACTTTTAAAAACACTTTTTTGCCCTTAAAAAACAATTCAACGCCCTGTTTGGTAACGGAATCAACCCTGACCCCTTTAATGGTCCCATGCAAAGGCACCACTTGGTCATTAATAATGGCCTGATGTATGCCTTCACCCACAATCACACCTTGTAGATCAAGCTCCGGGAACGAAATCACCTGTGGAGCAACTGGCCCTGGCTTTGGCTGGAGAAAAACTGCGGGCTTGGGCCCCTCGTGATGAGCAGGCTCATTGGCAATAACAACCGGCTTAGGAAGTCCGTCCTCGAAAGGATTTTTGATATTATCCAACTCGCTTTGAAATTCCTGGTCACCCTCAGGCTCTTGGGCCGCCTGAAGTGAATAACTGCCCATAAAAAAAAATATTATCAAGAAAAATAATTTTATCATCTGTGAATAAGCACGGCACTGATTTTTATTAAAAAAGAGATCCCCCCGTTCTTCTCGTTCCCGGACCATGAATCAACCCTTAAAGGGAATTTAGATTTTTCTATTTTCTTTAAAAAAAGCATCATGTCTTTAAAATTATCAGACGCCGCGTCAAAACTGACATTGATGACATCATATAACCCCATGTCCTTGCTTTCGGCGGGTGAAAGAGAAGCAATGGTAACATTGCATGATTTTGCATAATCCGAAATCAGCGCAATTAATTCAAATTCATTAAGTTTATCAGGCAGAGAAGATTTAAAATGATTAAAATCCCCAACAGCCGCATCACGGGCCTTAAGGACTTCGAGCTTCTCTTGCGCTTGAGATATCTGGGCACGTAAATCCTGGTCCTTGAGACGGTGATCATTAAACATCAACCCCGCCGTCAACAATGATCCTATAATCAGAACAAACGTAATTAAAGAATTCTGATGTTTGCTTAGGGCCTCGGTAAGCTTGGCGGTGTCAAGGCCCTTGATACTAAACTGTGGATTTAATTTATCGAGATTCAGCATAATATTAAGAACAATGGATATTAAACTGCACGACTTTCCTGCCATTAAAATTTTCACGATTTAAAGAAACCAGGTTCACGTTTTTAATAAACCGGGACAATTCTTCGTCATTCTTGAAATCCGAAAATATCTGATTAACAACCGCTATTTGCTCATTGGGATCTTCTCTAAAAACATCCCCACGCATATCAATGGTCACATGCGCGTCGTTAGAATCACCCTGATCATAGTTTACATTCAATTCTGTAAGCAACGCGCCCTGAGGTAAATGAGACGCCACCCTAAGCAAAATTAAAACCACGTCACTCTTCGTCCTAATATTCTTATACATGACAAGCTTGTCGGTATTGTCTTTCAATTCATCTTGTATGCTACCTACAGGCACATTTAAAAAAGTCCCCTGCTTGGAAGATAATTGATCATATTGCTGTTGGACAACTTTTAATTGCGCCTGAAAAAGAATATCCAACCCGACCAAAGAAATCACGCAAATGAGAGATATAAATATGACTTTTTTATATAAGTTCAAACTTTTAACAAAATTATCTTTAAATTGCGCCTTAGAAGTTTTATCCTCAAGCAAATTAAATCCCGAAAGCTGTTCGATGGGCGGCTCAACGCAAGCCCCCATAGCATAAATAGCGTCCATATCATTACTCTGGCCAAGGTCCCCCATAGTTACGATGGGAGAGATTTTCCTTAACTTTAATTTTAATTCCGTCTCCAGGGCATTGAATAAATCCTGGTCCTCCTCCTGGGTCGAAACCAACATCTGTTCCACCCGGTCCCCTTTGAATTGCCTTGCGTAAAAATTAAAAGAATTTCCTACTTCGTTTACGATCTTTAAATTCAAAATTTCAATAGAATCTTTGGTTTTTTCTAAAGGAGAGCTGGTCCTAATGGAAAACTCGCGGACGAACTGAGGTATCCCCCGATCGATAAAGAAAATACTCCCTGAATTTTTATCCAAAATTAAAAAAGCGAAATGATCGGAGGGGCTGATCTCTTTCTTGAACAATAAAACCTTGATTAAACTTACCACGCACGGCTCACAATAAGAAACCACGGCGTTGACCTGCTGAAAAATACGCTCATACCGGGCCAGCGACTCTTTACGCGCGGCAAAAAAAATGATCCGCAAGCGTTCGATTTTATTTTCCGTAAAAGGGATTACAGAAAAAACAAAAGCCAAGTCCTGAATATCGATCGGTAAATGTTTCTTGGCTTCGAATTTGATTACATTTTGAATGTCCCCCTTCTTAACAAAAGGGATAACAAAAGAACGCAACATGATCTCTTTTAAGGGCAGAGAAACATAAAAAGGACCGCCCGCAATCTGGTTATCCCGTAACATTTTTTGGAAAATCGCGGTTATCTGGATTTCTTCGGTAAAATTGGAACTAAATGGTGAGGAAGCATCAATTTGTAAATCCAAGGGTGAGGAAACCACCTGAGGAGGGGCATTTTTTTCAAATTCAACGAGCGTTACCTTCTCCGCCCCACA
>CAZABZ010000042.1:0-1375 GCA_964483535.1 uncultured Planctomycetales bacterium
TCCATCGCGGCACTGCTTTTGACTACCGAATGTCTGGTTACTGATGTTCCTGAAAAGGAAAAACCTGCCATGCCTCCGATGCCTGGTGGCGGTGGTATGGGTGGGATGTATTAAAGAAAAGAGTTTGATGTAGGAAATTAAAAATCCTCCCCCATCATCGAGGGGGAGGATTTTTTTAATTTGACTTTTTTTCTCCATTAATGTATAATCCCGCTTCAAATTCATTTTTATAGTCTTTTTTTAAGCTTGTATCTTATTGAAAATAAGGGGGTTAGGTAATGGCTGATTGGATTGGCATTGGGCGGCGAGCACGCAGATGTTATGGTTTTGATGAAGTGGCCTTAGTTCCCGGGACTGTGACGGTCAACCCTTCTGAAGTAGACACCACTTTTATTTTAGGTAAACATAAATTTTCCGTGCCTATTATGGCCGCGTCCATGGATGGTGTGGTGGATGTTAATTTTGCCATTGCCATGGGCAAGCTTGGCGGCATCGCGGTTTTAAACCTCGATGGTATTCAGACCCGTTATGAGTATCCTGAAGAAATTTTAAAGCAAATAGCGTCTGCCACTCCTGAGGAGGCGACCAAACTTGTTCAGAGCCTCTATGAGAATACCAAGTTCCCTGTTAAAGAAAAATTAATCGCTCAACGCATTGAGGAAATTAAAAAGGCCAAGGTGCCGGCGATTGTCAGCTGTATCCCTCAAAATGCGGAAGTTTTTTTTAAAATTGCCGTTGAAGCCGGAGTAGATATTTTTATCGTGCAGTCCACCGTTGCCACGGTGCGTCATATAGCCACGGAATATAAAATTTTAGATTTGGAGAAATTTTGTCAAACCGCCAAGGTGCCGGTCATTATCGGTAATGTGGTCACCTATGATATGGCGTTAGAGATCATGGAAGCCGGCGCATCAGGGGTGTTGGTTGGTATCGGTCCGGGCGCGGCTTGCACCTCCCGAGGTGTTTTAGGTATCGGTGTCCCGCAAATTACAGCAACTGTTGATTGTTGTGCCGCCCGTGATTATTATTTCAAACGCCGCGGTAAATATGTTCCCATGATCACCGACGGAGGTATGCGTATCGGCGGCGAAATTTGCAAGGCTTTCGCGGCCGGGTCGGATGCGGTGATGGTGGGTTCTGCTTTCGCCAAGGCCCAGGAAGCTCCGGGACGCGGGTATCATTGGGGCATGGCCACATCGCACGCTAATCTGCCTCGCGGGACACGTGTTCGTGTCGGTACCAGCGGCACGCTTAAGGAAATCCTCATGGGCCCGGCCCGTGTTGATGACGGTTCACAGAATTTGGTCGGCGCTTTAAAGACCTCCATGGGGTCTTTGGGGGCCCGTAATATTAAAGAAATGCATGATGTTGAAAT
>CAZABZ010000042.1:1475-3148 GCA_964483535.1 uncultured Planctomycetales bacterium
ATGGCTAAGAAAAAAGCGGTTAAGAAAGTCACCAAAAAGCCCGCTAAGAAAGTCATCAAAAAAGCGGTTAAAAAGGTCGCCAAAAAAACTGTCAAAAAAGCCATTCAAAGAACTCATGTCAGCCGATTTGCCAGAAGGCCGGGCAAACGCAAGCCCGTCCATGGTTTGATGAAACCCATCAAATTAAGGTCCTCCTCGCGGATTGTACCGATGGAGATCAAGAAGCAGAGGGCCCGCGATATCATCTTGATTTTGGATATGGGCTCGCAATACACCCAGTTGATCGCCCGTCGTGTGCGCGAAAGCAAGGTCTTTAGCCAGATCGTTCCCTATAATATTTCCATTGAAAAAATCAAAGAAATTTATCCTAAAGGCATTATTCTTTCCGGCGGCCCGCAAAGTGTCACAGGGAAAGATGCTCCTTTGCCCAACCCTGCGATTTTTAAATTAAATATCCCGATCTTGGGCGTTTGTTACGGTATGCAAGCCATCACCCATATGCTCGGCGGCAAAGTGGCCCGTGCCAAGGACCGTGAATACGGCAAGGCCGAACTTTTCATTGATAGTAATAAAGATTTATTTACCAATCTCTCGACGAATTTAACTTGTTGGATGAGCCACGGTGATGAGATCGTTACGCCTCCGCCGGGCTTTGTCCGCATTGCCCATACATTAAACGCGGCAAACGCGGCCATTGCCAACCGCAATCGCAAAATTTACGGGGTGCAATTCCATCCGGAAGTTGTGCACACCCAGCGCGGGCTTCAAATTGTACAGAATTTTGCTTATACCATTTGCGGATGTCTGCCGCGTTGGACCATGGACCGTTTTGTCACAGCGGCCATCAAGCAAATTCAGGAAACGGTGGGTGGAAAGAAAGTGGTTTTGGGTTTAAGCGGCGGCGTGGATTCCGCGGTGGTTGCGGTATTGCTTCAAAAGGCCATTGGCAGCCGCTTGCACTGCATTTTTGTGGATAATGGCTTGCTGCGTAAGAATGAATCTTCTTCCGTCGTGCGTACGTTTAAGGGGCATTTTAAAATGAATTTGACCCTCATCGAAGCTCAACATCGTTTTGTCGAACGGCTCAAAGGTGTTGAAGACCCTGAAGAAAAACGAAAGATCATCGGCGATGAATTTATCCGCGTTTTTCAGGACGCTTCCAAGAAGATCAAGGGCGCTGAATTTTTGGCCCAGGGGACATTATATCCGGACGTGATAGAGTCTCTTGCCGCGCATGGCGGACCGACAGCGGTCATCAAAAGCCATCATAATGTCGGCGGCCTTCCTAAGGACATGAAATTCAAGTTAGTCGAGCCTTTACGCGAATTATTTAAGGATGAAGTCCGTTTGATCGGTAAGAATTTACAAATGCCTGAATCCATTCTTAAACGCCAGCCTTTTCCGGGGCCTGGTTTGGCGATCCGCGTGATTGGCGAAGTTACCCCGCAACGCCTGGAGCTGTTGCGTGAAGCAGATGACCGCGTTCTGGATGAGATCAAGAAGGCAGGCCTTTATCAGGACCTATGGCAATCATTTGCCGTATTGCTTCCTATCAAGTCCGTGGGTGTCATGGGTGATCAGCGTACTTATGAAAATGTCATAGCCTTGCGTTGTGTGACAAGTTCCGATGGGATGACCGCGGATTGGGCAAATTTGCCTTACGATCTTTTGGG
>CAZABZ010000042.1:3248-8299 GCA_964483535.1 uncultured Planctomycetales bacterium
GTTCATCTTCATGTCCATACCCAATATTCTCTCTTAGACGGCGCTTGCCGTGTGGATGAGCTTGTGAAAAAAGCCGCGAGCCTTGATATGCCGGCTTTGGGCATGACCGATCATGGCAATATGTTCGGCACCATCCATTTTTATAAGGCCTGCCAAAAATCCCAAATCAAACCCATCATCGGTTGTGAGGCTTATATCACGCCCACGAGCCGTTTCGAGAAAGATCCTGACCAAAAAAGTATTTATCATTTGACCCTTTTGGCCGCTAATAATGAGGGCTATGCCAATCTGATGAAATTAGTTTCCGCGTCTTATTTGGAGGGCTTTTATTATAAGCCGCGTATTGATAAAGAAATTTTAGCCAAACATGCCAAAGGACTTATCGGCACCTCGGGCTGCCTTAGAGGTGAGGTGGCGAGTCATTTACTGCGTGGCAATTTCCAGGCCGCGTTAAAGTCGGCCGAGGAGTACCGTCAGATTTTTGATCGCGGGCATTATTACATCGAGCTCATGGACCACGGCATCATGGAGCAAAAAAAGGTCAATGAAGAGCTGGTCTTGATCGCCAGAAAATTGAATTTGCCTCTGGTGGCCAGCAATGATGTGCATTATATCGAGCAGGGGCAAGCCATGGCGCATGAGACCTTGCTTTGCATCCAAACTCAGACGACGTTGAGCGATCCAAACCGTATGCGTTTTGCGACCGACCAGTTTTATTTTAAAGAGCCCGAAGCCATGAAAACAGTTTTTGCCTGGGTGCCCGAGGCTATCAGCAATACATTGCTGATAGCTGAGCAATGCGATTTGAAACTGGATTTCGACCAATACCATCTGCCGCGTTATGAAGTGCCTGAGGGGGCAAGCGCCCAATCCTATTTACTTGCGCTTTGCGAAAAGGGGATGCTGCGCCGTTATCCCGCGGGTGTGGATGGGGGCATATCTCGACGTCTGGAGCATGAGCTCAAGACTATCGGGGACATGGGTTTTGTCAGTTATTTTTTAATTGTATGGGATTTTATCAGTCATGCCAAGTCGATCGGCGTGCCTGTGGGGCCGGGACGCGGTTCCGCCGCCGGTAGTCTGGTCAGTTATTTGCTTGGGATCACGGATCTAGACCCTATTAAATATGGCCTTTTATTCGAGCGTTTTATGAATCCGGGGCGTAAAAGCATGCCGGATATTGATATTGATTTTTGCTATGAACGCCGGGGAGAGATCATTGATTATGTCACTAAAAAATACGGGTCTGATAATGTGGCCCAGATCATTACTTTTGGTTCTATGCAGGCCAAGGCCGCGGTGCGCGATGTGGGCCGGGCCATGGGAATGAGTTATCCGGATGTCGATCGCATTGCCAAACTTATTCCCAACGAGATCGGTATCACCATTGAACAAGCGTTAAACGTGGAGCCGCAATTACGTGAGGCTGCTGAACTTGATAAAACAGCCAAACAATTGCTTGCGACCGCCCAGGTTTTGGAAGGGCTGAATCGTCACGCGTCAATCCACGCGGCAGGGGTTGTGATTTCAGATAAACCCCTGACAGAGTATGTGCCTTTGTTTAAAAGCTCTGACGGGCAGGTCACCACGGCCTTTGATATGGATGGAGTCTCCCAAATAGGCCTCTTGAAAATGGATTTTTTGGGCTTAAGGACGCTGACTGTCATCTCTGAAGCGGTTAAGCTCATCAAACAGCATCAGGGCATAGATATTGACATTGATGCGCTCCCGCTCGACGATAAAAAAACTTATGAGATGTTAGGGCGGGCCAATGCGATGGGGGTGTTCCAACTGGAAAGCGGCGGCATGCGTGATCTTTTAAAGAAAATGAAGCCCTCGGAGTTTGAAGACTTGATCGCGATCCTGGCTTTGTACCGCCCCGGGCCCATGGGCTCAGGCATGCTGGATGATTTTATTAAACGCAAGCGCGGGGAGCAAAAAATTTCCTATCCGCATCCCAAACTGGAAGGGGTGCTTGGGGCCACTTACGGTATTATCCTTTATCAAGAACAAGTCATGCAAATTGCTTCTGTGATCGCGGGCTTTAGCATGGCCCAGGCCGATGATTTGCGCAAGGCCATGGGCAAGAAAATAACATCGGAAATGAAAAAAGCGCGCTCCTTTTTTATAGAAGGGTGCGCCAAGACCCATCAGATCCCTGAAGCGCAGGCCAATCAATTGTTTGACTTGATTGATTTTTTCGCCGGATATGGATTTAACCGCAGCCATTCTGCCGCCTACGCGCTCATTACCTATCGCACGGCGTATTTAAAGGCCAATTATCCGGTGGAGTTTATGTGCGCGTTACTGAGCTCTGAAAGGGACAATACTGACAAGGTGGTTGAATATGTTAAAGAGTGCGAGGCTTTAGGCGTCAGTGTCCTGCCCCCGGATGTTAATCATAGCTTCCCCCAATTTACCGTTGAGAAGAAAGACGCCATCCGTTATGGCTTGTTGGCCGTCAAGAATATCGGCGCCGGGGCCATTGAATCCATGGTCCATGCCCGCGAGCAAGGTGGTCCCTTTACTTCAGTTTTTGATTTTTGCCGGCGTGTTGATCTGCGTTTGAATAATCGTAAAGTCCTGGAGAGTTTGATTAAATCAGGGGCTTTTGATGCTCTTAATTGTCGACGGTCCCAAATGATGGCGGTGTTGGAAAAAGCCCTGGAAGGGGGAAGTAGATGGCAAAAAGAAAAAGAGGTCGGCCAATTCTCCTTTTTCAGCATGGGGGAGCAAGAGAGCGGATTCGGCAGACATGACGAAACCCTCCCTGATATTCCGGAATGGTCGCAGGCCCAAATTTTGGCCAATGAAAAAGCTTTATTGGGATTTTATTTAAGCGGGCATCCTTTGGACCGTTATAAAACTGAAATTGAGAAATTCGCGGATTTTACCACGGCCAATATTAAAGGTGCCCGGGACGGACAGGAAGCGCGCATGATCGGTTTGATCACAACCGTCAAATTGACCACTACAAAAAAGACCAATGAACGCATGGCCATTGTGGGGCTGGAAGATATCGACGGGCAGATGGAGCTTGTTGTATTCCCTTCGAGTTATACTCAAATAGCTTCTTATCTGAAAGAAAACACGGTGGTGGTGGTCAAAGGCAAGGTGAGCTTCCGTGACGGCTTCCCCAAGATGATAGTCAGTGAAATGACGGGTATTGATGAGGTTTATGATATGATCAAATCCGTGCAAGTGGATTTGTCGCATACAAGCCAGGTTGGTTTTGAAAAACTGAAAGAAAAATTGGCCCGTTTTCCGGGAAAAGTCCCGGTTTATGTGCAGGTAGATACGAACAATTATAAAAGAGTGCAAATTTTAGTGGGTGAAGATTTGTATGTAACGCCCAGTGAGATTCTGATGGAAGAGATCAAGGTCCTGGTGGGGGAGAACAATTTTTCGTTGACACTGTAAGTCGTTGTTGGTACTATACTTGCGACGTAAAGGAGTTCCAGGCCAAAAAGAGGGCAATTAAATTCGATCGACAGAGATTGGTTTTTCATAAAGGAGAATTTTAATGACGAAAAAAGATATTGTGTTAAAAATTACCGATGCAACGGGCATCAAACAAGTGGATGTCAAAAAGATCGTGCAGAAAACTTTTGATGTCATCGTCGATTCTTTGATCCAAGGAGACAAGGTGGAGTTGCGCAATTTTGGAGTTTTTAAGATCAAAGAGCGTCGCGCCCGTTTCGGCCGTAATCCTCGCACGGGACAAAGCGTTCCCGTCCCTCCCCGGAAAGTAGTGGTCTTTAAGTCCGGCTTAGAAATGAAGAAAAAAGTAAAATGAAATTTGCCGTTCCTCGTGGGACATCCGATATATTACCTGATGCTGTTATTCTCTGGGAAGAATTAGAATCCAAAGCCCGAAGAATTTGCAAGTCTTACGGCTATCGGGAAATCCGCACCCCTGTTTACGAAGACACTAATCTTTTCAAAAGGTCTCTTGGGTCTACCAGCGATGTGGTTAATAAACAGCTTTTAGAATTAGCTTCTGGAAAAGGAGATGAAGGATTCGCCTTGCGTCCGGAAGGGACGGCATCGGTTGTGCGTTCGTACCTTGAGAACAGTTTTGACAAAAAAGAACGGTTGTCTAAATTCTTTTATATCGGACCGATGTTCAGAGGGGAACGCCCGCAAAAGGGGAGACAGCGTCAGTTTCATCAAATTGGGGTTGAGGCAATAGGCATTGATGGAGCGTCCCCATTTCTTGATGCGGAAGTCATTGCTTTGGCCATGCATTTGTTAAAGGAACTTGGTGTTAAAGAGCCGAAATTAAAAATTAATAGTTTGGGTTCAAAAGAAGATAAAGTGCTGATAGCGGAATTTTTGCGTAAGAAATTAGCCGGGCATAAAGATAATTTATGCGAAGATTGTCAAAATCGTTTTGAACGTAATGTGTTTCGGGTATTAGATTGTAAGAATGAAAAATGCGGAGAAATTATTAAAGAAATATTATATACGGATGCCAGCGTTGGGCAGCCTCTCAATGGGATGCCTTATTCGGATATATCGCGTAAATATTTTGAACAAGTTCAATTTTCTTTAAAAGAAATCGGTATTGATTTTGAAATTTCACCGCTTTTGGTGCGGGGATTGGATTATTACACACATACGGTTTTTGAAATTACCGCGGAGGGTTTAGGCAGCCAAGACGCGGTCGGGGCCGGTGGCCGTTACGACAGGCTTTTAGATGATTTGGGAGGGGATGAAAAAACAGAATTTGGGGCCATTGGTTTTGCGTTAGGCATTGAACGTATTTTATTAGCCAGCGGCCGGACAACAGCCGCGGCATCGGGTGTGGATGCTTTTGTCATTGCCATGAAGGAAGAATACCAGCCGCAGGCATTTTTATTATTGCAGCAGTTGCGTAAGGCGGGTATCAGCGCGGACATGAGTTTTTCCGGGGGGTCCATGAAATCGCAAATGGGCAAAGCCGATAAAGCCAACGCGCGTTTCGCGTTGATTATTGGCGAAGAAGAAATCAAAAATCAGGCTGTGGCGCTTAAGGATATGCAAGCGAGCACGCAGGAAGCAGTTGAGAT
>CAZABZ010000043.1:0-8191 GCA_964483535.1 uncultured Planctomycetales bacterium
TGATGAACTCGCCAATAGGCTGGCCGGCCTAAGGGGGTATCTTTGACTTGCCCCATAAAGAAAAATCCATAGCGGATATACAAGCACGGATGTCCCAAGAAGGATTTTGGGACCATCAAGAAGAAGCCAATAAGGTCATGCAGGAGCTTAAGGGTTTAAAGAATATCGTCGGGCCTTTCGAGGAATGTGTTAAGCGTGTTAATGAGGCCAAAGAGTTTTTGTCCATTGCCGGGGATGATGAAGCCTTGGATGCGCAGTTATCTGACGAGGCCTCTGTTTTAAAGACCCAAATTGACGCTTTGGAGTTACAGGCGCATTTAAGCGGCCCCTTTGATCATGCCAACGCGCTTTTAAGTATCAATGCCGGTGCCGGCGGCACAGAGTCCTGCGATTGGGCGTCCATGCTCATGCGCATGTATGTCCGTCACGCAGATTTGAAGAATTACAAGTGCGAAACCATCGATATTTTACAGGGAGACGAGGCGGGGATCAAAAATGTGACCTTGCGTATTGAGGGGGACAAGGCTTACGGGTTTTTAAAATCTGAAAAAGGCGTGCATCGGCTGGTGCGTATTTCCCCGTTTGATTCCAATAAGCGCCGGCATACGTCTTTCGCTTCCGTTGAAGTCATCCCCGAGGTGGAGGATGATACGGATGTTGAGATCAACCCCGCTGAATTGCGCGTTGATGTGTACCGCGCGTCAGGTCCCGGAGGACAGGGGGTCAATACCACGGATTCCGCGGTGCGCATCACACATTTGCCGACGGGGATTGTGGCCCAATCACAGAAAGAGCGCTCACAATTGCAGAACAAAGCCCAGGCCATGAAAGTCTTGAGGGCAAGGCTCTCTGCGTTAAAAAGCTTGCAACAGGAAGCGGCGATGAACAAAGAAGCCGGGGACAAACAAAAAATCGAATGGGGTTCGCAGGTCCGTTCCTATGTCTTGCATCCATACCTGATGGTCAAAGACCATCGCACGGGAGTGGAGACTGGCAACGCCCAGAAAGTTCTCGATGGGGATATTGATATTTTTATCGAAGGTTTCTTAAAAACCAAGCCCGAGGATCGGGACAAACGTCTTAAGGAAAAGCAGTAGAAAATATAATAGCGTATCATCGGGTGGCTGAGGGAGGGGCTCCACAGCGCGCGCAGGCTTTTGCGAGCACGCTGGGGAAACCCGAGGACAGGACCCGATGATTAGATTATGGAGCGTATATGTTTGACTTTTTTGTACGTAAAGGCATGGTCCAAGGGGCCCAAAGATTTATTGACCGGTTGACTCCTAAGGTGCAGGTCCATATCCATCCGGAGGCGCCTTTGCCTTCGATCAGTTTAGTCAAGAAATTATCCATTAGGGCTTCGGAAATCTGCGCGCTGGAAGAAAAGATCAAGGCGTTATCCGACGACGAACTTCGTGCCAAGACCGCGGAATTCAAAGCGCGTATCAATCAGGCCATCAGCGTTAAAAAGAAGGAGTATGAACAATTTCAGGACAATTATCGCAAAGCTTCCTCAGGCCAGGAGCGCGAGGACTTGGGGCTAGAGATCAAACGCGTAGAAAAAGAATTATTTGAATCCAAACAAGGCGTGTTGGATGAAATTCTCAATGAAGCCTTCGCGGTCGTTAGGGAGGCAGGTCGTCGTGTTTTAAACATGCGCCATTTTGATGTGCAATTAGTCGGCGGCATGGTGCTGCATAGCGGCGGGATCACTGAGATGACCACGGGAGAAGGCAAAACATTGGTGGCGACCCTGCCGGTGTATTTGAATGCCTTGACCTCGGATGGGGTGCACGTGGTCACGGTCAACGATTATTTAGCCCAACGTGACCGCGATTGGATGGGGCCTCTTTATGAATTTTTAGGACTATCCGTCGGTGTTATCCAGCATGACATGGCCCCGCGTGAGCGTCAGGCCGCCTATGGCTGCGATATCACCTACGGGACGAATAATGAGTTTGGCTTTGATTATCTGCGCGATAACATGGTTTCATTTAAAGAAGAAATGGTCCAGCGCGGGCATGCCTTTGCCGTGGTCGACGAGGTTGACAGTATCCTGGTGGATGAGGCGCGCACCCCGTTGATCATTTCCGGGCCCGCGGAAGAAAGCACGGATAAATATTATAAAGCTTTTCAGATCGCCCAGCAGCTCAAAGGCCGCCGTGTCACCGAGGCCCAAGAGATCGATGCCAAGCATAAGGGCGAAGATTTATATAAGGGATACGATTATCTGGCGGATGAGAAAGCCAAATCCATTTCACTTTCCGAAGAAGGGGAAGTCAAAGCCGCGGAGCTCTTTGGGGTCAAGAATTTGCATGAGATCGACACGAATGAATACCGCCATCATGTCATTTGCGCTTTGCGCGCCCGGGAGTTTTTTACCCGGGACGTGGATTACGTGGTCAAGGACGGCAAGGTCGTTATCGTCGATGAATTCACCGGACGCATGATGCCGGGCCGCCGCTGGTCGGACGGTTTGCATCAGGCGGTAGAAGCCATGGAAGGTATCAAGATCGAGCGGGAAAACCAGACCCTTGCCACCATCACCTTCCAGAATTATTTCCGCATGTACGGCAAATTAGCCGGTATGACAGGCACCGCTTATACGGAAGCCAATGAATTTAAACAGATCTATAATTTGGACACGGTAGTCATTCCCACCAACCGTCAGTTGATACGCGCGAGTTACCCGGACTGCATTTATAAGACCGTTCAGGAAAAATACAACGCTGTCGTCGAGGAAATTGCCGCCTGCCACGCCAAAGGCCAGCCGGTTTTAGTGGGCACCATTTCGATCGAAAAGTCTGAGGTGATCGCGGGCCTTTTAAAGAAAAAGGGCATTGTCCACCAGGTTTTAAACGCCAAATACCATGAGTTAGAGGCGCATATCATCGCCCAGGCAGGCCGTTATAAGGGCGTGACCATTGCCACCAACATGGCAGGCCGCGGTACGGACATTGTTTTGGGTGGTAATGCCGAGTATTTAGCGCGGGCCTTGGCCGCCCAAAAAGCCGAGGACAAGGATGACCGTTCCCAGGAAGAGATGGTCCAGACATTCATCACACAATTTAAAGAGCAGGTGTCTAAAGAAAGGGAACAGGTCCTTGCCGCCGGTGGTTTGCACGTCATTGGTACGGAACGCCATGAATCCCGGCGTATTGATAATCAGTTAAGGGGACGCTGCGGCCGTCAAGGGGACCCTGGTTCGTCGAGATTTTACGTGTCCCTGCAGGATGATTTAATGCGGTTGTTCGCCTCTGAGAGCATTATGGCCGTTATGGACAAGCTTGGGATGAAGGAAGGCGAGGTCATTGAATCGCGCATGGTATCGGGCGCGCTGGAAGTCGCCCAAAAGAGGGTTGAGAATTACAATTTTGAAATCCGCAAGCAATTGCTGGACTATGACAATGTCATGAACAAGCAGCGCGAGGTCATTTACAGCCTGCGCCGTTCCATTCTCGAGGGTGAAAATTTAAGAGACGTGATCTTAAATGCGGTCCTGATGGCCTCCGATGATATCGTGGAGGGTCATTACTCACTTGAGCGAAACGAGGAGACTATAAATCATGTGATTGCGGACGTGCAATCCAAATTTATGGTGAATGTTGATGCCCTTAAAGGAGAGTGGAGCACTTTAAACGAACAGCAGATTAAAGATGAGCTTGAACGTGTCCTGACCGAAACCTATGAGATCAAGGAGACCCAGGTGACGCCGGAGATTATGCGCCGCATGGAGCGCATGATCCTTTTGCATGTCATCGATATGAAATGGAAAGAGCATCTCTACAGCATGGACCAGCTCAAAGACGGCATCAGCCTGCGGGCTTTAGGCCAGCGCGATCCGTTGGTGGAATACAAGAAGGAAGGGTTTTCCATGTTTAAGTCCATGTACGCGTCGATCAATCATGAGGTGGCGGCGATGATTTTCAGATTGGAAGCCATGCCGCAAGATCTCCGTCCGCGTTCGGTATTCAGCGCCATCCCTCAGCAGGCGGTGCATCAGGAATTTCAAAGCGGCATTCCTAAATCTGTGTCACAACCTCAGCAAGCCGCGTTTGAGGAAACAAGGGCCCCTCAACAGCCTGTGGCCGCGGCCGCGCGCACCGGTAATAAGGTCGGCCGCAACGACCCCTGTCCTTGCGGTTCAGGCAAAAAGTATAAGAAATGCTGTGGGGCTTAGTGAGTATGGCATTTTTATCCTGTTTATTATCCGCGGGGCTTTTGGTTTTATCCTTTCCCAAAATAGCATGGACTCCCTTGGCCTGGGTTGCGTTAGTCCCGCTTTTATGCGCCCTTGACGGACAAAAGCCGTGGCAAGCTTTTAGGCGCGCCTATTTGTGCGGATTCCTATTTTTTGCCGCCACCATAGGATGGTTTGTCTATGTCACCTATCCCGGCGCGTTTTTGTTGGTCGCTTTTTTGTCCCTTTATTTTGCTGTCTTTGGGCTGATGTTTGTCTATTTCCAGAAACTGCCCGTGACCCCGCGCGTTTTCGTTTTAGCGTCGAGCTGGGTGGCCTTGGAATTTATCCGTGCCCATCTTTTTACTGGTTTTGGATGGGTGATGCTGGGCCACTCGCAATACAAAAATCTTATGTGTATTCAAATTGCGGACATAACAGGCGTCTATGGGGTGTCGTTTTTGGTGGTTTTGGTTAATCTTTTGTTTTTCGAAACCTGGCGGGCGCGGTCCTTTTTGCTTAAAGCGAATATTGCCGTGATTACGATTTTATCGGTAGTTCTTATTTATGGATTTTGGGTCACTGGACAAAAAAAATATTATGAAATGGTCAAGGTCGGTGTTGTACAGCCCAATATCCCTTTGGCCGTCGATTGGGATGAAAATCTCAAGCCTTGGATCATTGACAAAACCATTCAATTGACCCAAAAGTTGCGGGACCAAAAATTGGATTTGATCATCTGGCCGGAAACATCTCTGCCGGGCGTTATCACTGAGGCGCCTTTTTTAACCAATGAAATTCAAGCGACCGCCGTGGGGCTGCATACCCCTATTTTGATAGGTTCCATTGCCAAAGAAGGCGGAGAGTATTATAATTCTGCGTTTTTGATCGGCGCGGATGGAAAAATGCTGGGCCGTTATGATAAAATGCATCTGGTGCCTTTTGGTGAATACTTGCCTTTAAGGCCGGTTTTAGGCTGGATTGATAAATTCGTCCCTCTGGATGATTTTACATCGGGCAAGACGTACAAGATTTTTTCGATTGCGCCTTCTCAAAAGCAATTTGCTGTCTTGATTTGTTTTGAGGACACCTTGGGGTATTTATGCCGTAATTTTGCCAAGGCAGGGGCTGGTTTTTTTGTGAACATGACCAATGATGCCTGGTTTGGTGATACCAAAGCCCCATTTTTGCATTTGCAGGCCGCGGTATTTGGTTGTGTTGAAAATCACCGTTCGCTGGTGTGCGCGGCCAATACCGGTGTAAGCGCCATGGTGGATCCCTGGGGCCGGATAATTGCCACAGTTGCCGACGGAAAGGGTAAAGAAACTTTTATAGAAGGCACAGCCTGGGGCTCGCTGCCCTTAAATTATGAAAAGACCTTTTATACAAAGTACGGAGATATTTTTACTTACTTGTGTTTTGTGTGTATATTAGTGGCGGCGGTATAAGAAACTATGTTTAAAGACGTGAAGAAAAAGATTGAGAGGACCCTTATTCGCTGGGCGTTTTATTTTTTTTCCTGGCTGTTTAAGGTCCTGCCTTATTCGGTCCTCAAAGCGATAACAGGCGGATTGCTGGCAGTGGCTTATTTTATTTTGCGGCGCATGCGCAAGGCAGCCATGCATACCTTGAGCATAGCGTTTGGCAAAGAAAAGTCTCAAGCGCAATTGAAAAAAATTTGCAAGGATTGCTTTTATAATGCCGGACGCGGGGCTATTGAAATCGGGGCTTTTACGGCGCGTCCTGCTTTGATCAAAGAGAAATTCTTTTTTGAAGGGAATTCCCGTGAGAATTTGGACGCGGCTTTTAAAGAAGGCCACGGCGTCATCGGCATTTCCGCGCATTTCGGTAATTTTCCTCTGATGTTGCTTTTTTTAGCGCAGATGGGATATCCAACCAATGCCATCATCCGCCCCAACCGTGATGAGATCATTGAAAAGGATTTTCAAGCCTCGCGTTCCCGTTTAGGGCTCAAAACAGTGCATAGTCATCCCCGCGAGGCCTGTGTCATCCAGTCGCTCAAAGCCTTGCGTGATAAAGAATTGTTGGTGGTTTTGCTGGACCAAAACACCGGCAGCAAGTCCGGCGTTTACGTTGATTTTTTTGGCCAGAAAGCCGGGACAGCCACGGGTCCAATAATTTTTGCCATGCGCACGCAAGCGCCGTTATTACCGATCTTTACCTTGCGCCAGGGCGATAGTGATATTCATAAAATAGTGATCGAAAAGCATTTTTATCTGGAGCAAAAAGCAACTGATGAAGAAACCATTCAATATAATGTCCAGAAATTGACGAATATCATTGAAGGGTATATCCGCAAGTATCCCGACCAATGGGGCTGGATGCATCGCCGCTGGAAAAGCCGCCCCCCGTCCGTTGACGTCCAAGAACAAGCGAGGCCCCATGCGGCGTAAAGCGATTGTTTTTATAGCAGGGTTCGTTCTAACGACTTTAGGGACCATCGTTGTCTTACAGCAATGGGAATCGGTGGTTTTGGTGTTCAAGGCTTTTATAGGAGTATTTTTGGCGGTGACCGGCCTGGTTATTCTATTTGCTTCCAGTCTTTGACACAATCAACCTTACGAATTCGAAGGGAACAGGGCCTTTTGATTAAATTAGTTATTTTTGATTTGGATGGCACGCTGGTCAACGCGTATCCGGCGGTGAGCCGGAGCGTTAATTATACCTTGAACTCTTTGGGGTTTGCTTCCCGTTCTGATACCCAGATCAAGCGCAGTGTCGGCAGTGGTGACCGCAATCTGATGGTCCATTTTGTCGGGGAAAAATTAGGGGACCAAGCGCTTGCTATTTACCGGCCGCATCATGTCAAAGCCTTGAAAGTCAAAGGAGCGGTGAAATTCTTGCCCGGCGCCCGAGGGGTTTTGAAATTTTTAAAAGGCAGAGGATACCATTCAGCAATTGCCAGCAACCGTCCGACTAAATTCACACGTATCATTTTAAAAGAGTTAGGAGCGCTACCATTTTTTGATGTGGTGCTTTGCGCGGATAAAGTTGATAGGCCTAAGCCTTATCCGGATATTTTATGGGCCATTGCCAAGCGCTTAAGCCTTGATAAATCGGAGGTTTTATACGTCGGAGATATGACCATTGATGTCAATTGTGCTCGCAGGGCAGGTGTGCGTATGGTGGCGGTGACCACAGGTTCAAGCTCGAAAAAAGAATTAAAAGATTTGAAACCGTGGCGGATTATAGGTAAAATGAATCAACTTAAGGAAATTATAACTGGAGGAGTGATGAGCAAAAGATTACGTAAAGGCAAATTAAATTGGCGTTCCAAAAAAGCTAACCACGGTGCCAAACCCGGCAAGGGTTAATTTAGTGACACATGTTAGGATAAGCACATGAAATATTCAGTCAAATTCTTCCAACTTTTACTTGTGGCCTTCATGTGTGTCTTTTCCAGCGGTTGTTGGTTCTTGATTGTCGGCGGTGCCGGGGCAGTCGGCGGGTATGCCGCAACCCAGGACACTTTTCAAGGGATCAGCTCAAAAGGCCAGGAAGAGTTGATGACCGCGGCCCATAAAGTTCTATCGGTCATGGGCACTATTACGGATGAGCGTCTCAAAGATGGTGAGATCGTTGCCACGGTTTATGGCAATCGTGTGGTCGTTGATGTTATTCAAATTAGTTTAACTACCAGCAGACTTCGTGTCAAAGCCCGCAAAGATCTTCTCCCGAGCCGTACTGTTGCCCAGGAAGTTTATACGAAGATCATAAATCAGCTGGAGCAATAGGCGTCTCTGGATCCTTCGGCCTTGCCTCAGAACGACAGTAATTTTTCTTATTGACAAAACGCCGTTGATAGATATCATTTAACGATTCAGAAGAAGTATTAATCTTATTCCCCTTCCTTAATGGAAGGGGTCAGGGGAGGGTGATAAATGTCAGTCAAAGTGGGAATTAACGGATTCGGACGCATCGGCCGCATGGTATTCCAGGCGATTTGCGACCAAGGGCTTTTAGGTAATGAAATTGATGTGGTGGCTGTCG
>CAZABZ010000044.1:0-8105 GCA_964483535.1 uncultured Planctomycetales bacterium
GACGCGATTTTGATCAATGGGGATGTTGGCCGTCATGGCATAGCCATCATGGCCACCCGTGAAGGTCTTGATTTTGAAACTACCATTGAAAGTGATTGCAGTCCCTTGAATGATATTGTTGCTCAACTCCTCCAAGCGGGCATCAATATCCATTGTATGCGTGATTTAACACGCGGGGGGCTGGCCAGCGCGCTCAATGAAATAGCGCAAGATGCATCCAGGACAATTCAAATTGATGAAGCTTCTGTTCCTGTGAAGGAACAGGTGGCTTCTGTATGCGCCATCATGGGCTTTGACCCGTTGTATGTGGCCAATGAAGGCCGATTCATTGCTTTTGTCCCTGAGGACCAATCTTCTCAGGCATTAAAAATTTTGCAAAGTCACCCTTTAGGTCAAGGCGCTTGCCGTATTGGAGAAGTTTTGACAGAGAGCAGGCCTTTGGTGACCCTTAAAAGTTTTATCGGAGCCAATCGTATTTTAGATATGATTAATGGAGAACAGCTCCCAAGAATTTGTTAATACGAAAAAAATGCTTGTTTCTATGTATTTTTTCTCGTATATTCTCCAAATATCCTTTTATTCAATATTCACTCACACTAAAGGTGAGTAGAATTTTACCTGTTTATTAATATAACTAAGGAAGGTGGTTTGTTTTATGAGTACACGTCAAAAAGTAACAATCGATGGTAACGAGGCTGCTGCCTATGTCGCTTTTGCCTTAAGTGAAGTGGTGGCTATTTATCCGATCACCCCGTCTTCTCCCATGGGAGAATGGAATGATGAATGGGCGTCAATGGGAAAGAAAAATATCTGGGGGACTATTCCCTTGGTCCAAGAAATGCAGAGCGAGGCAGGGGCCGTCGGTGCTGTGCATGGGGCCCTGCAAACGGGCGCTCTGACAACGACATTCACCTGTTCTCAAGGCCTGCTTTTGATGCTTCCTAATATGTATAAAATCGCCGGTGAATTGTCTCCAACAGTATTTCATGTGGCTGCCCGTTCAATCGCCACACAGGCATTATCAATTTTCGGCGACCATTCAGATGTGATGTCAGCGCGCATGACCGGTTTTGCCATGCTTTGTTCATGTTCTATCCAGGAAGTCATGGATTTCGCTTTGATCGCACATGCGGCAAGCCTGGAATCGCGGATTCCCTTTATACATTTTTTTGACGGTTTCCGTACTTCCCATGAAGTCGCCAAGATCGAGCAGTTATCTTACGATGATATCCGCGCCATGATTGATGAAAAATTGGTGCTGGCCAATCGATCACGACGATTGAGCCCTGATGATCCTGTCATTCGCGGTACTGCCCAAAATCCGGATGTTTATTTCCAGTCCCGTGAAACAGTTAATCCTTTTTATAATGCCTGCCCTGGCATCGTCCAAAAGGCCATGGATAAATTCGCAGCGTTGACCGGACGGCAATATCAATTGTTTGAATATTATGGCCATCCACAAGCTGACCGGGTCGTTGTGATCATGGGTTCCGCCGCGGAAACATGCCAGGACACAGTAGATAAATTAATAAGCCTGGATCAAAAAGTAGGTTTTATTAAAGTACGGCTTTATAGGCCTTTTGCCACTGAACATTTTATTAAAGCTTTGCCTGTGAGCGTTAAAACGCTATGCGTCTTAGACCGCACCAAAGAGCCGGGCAGCGGCGGTGAACCCATGTATTTAGATGTGGTTAATGCTCTTGTAGAGTCCCATGGCGCAAAGAAGTTCCCTCATATTCCTAAAATTATAGGGGGACGCTATGGCCTGTCTTCCAAAGAATTTACTCCGGCCATGGTCAAGGGTGTTTACGATGAAATGGCCAAACCCAACGCTAAAAACCATTTCACCGTTGGTATTAATGATGACGTATCCCATACAAGCTTAGAGTACGATGAAAACTTTATTATTGAAAATCCGTCCGGTGTCAGGGCCATCTTTTTCGGGCTTGGCGCGGATGGTACCGTCAGCGCGAATAAAAATACCATTAAGATCATCGGTGAAAGCACGCCCATGTACGCGCAAGGCTATTTCGTCTATGATTCCAAAAAATCCGGTTCAGGGACAGTCTCGCATCTGCGTTTTGGGCCTAAACCTATCCATTCAACATTCCTGATCAGCAAAGCCAACTTTATCGGCTGCCATCAATTCAATTTCTTGGAAACCACTGATGTGCTGCAAAAGATTGAAGAGGGCGGTGTGTTCCTGTTGAATACGACCTTTGGCCCGGATGAAGTGTGGAAGCATCTTCCACGACGGGTCGCCCAAACGATCAAGGACAAGAAATTAAGGTTCTTTATTATAGACGCGTATTCTGTTTCTAAAAAAGTAGGGTTGGGCATGCGTATCAATACCATCATGCAAACCTGCTTTTTCGCGATTTCCGATATCTTGCCGCAAAAAGAAGCCATCGAAGCCATTAAAGAGTATACAAAGAAAAGTTTCAGCAAAAAAGGGGCAGAGGTTTTACGGATGAATTATGAGGCCGTGGACCAGGCCCTGTCGCACTTAATAGAAGTGAAGACACCAAAAGAGCTTCCTGTCTCCTTAGAATCCGTCTCAACTGTTCTGGACAAGGCGCCTGTTTTTGTGCGAAAAGTAACGGCAGAAATGATGGCAGGGCGTGGGGACCAATTACAGGTCAGTGCTTTTCCTTGTGACGGCACCTATCCCGTCGGGACGACTCAATGGGAAAAACGCAATATAGCCCAGGAAATCCCTGTGTGGGACACGAATGTTTGTATCCAATGCGGAAAATGCGCGATGGTTTGCCCCCATGCCGTTATCCGCATGAAAGCTTATGATCCCAAATATCTTGCCTCTGCGCCAGCTACATTTAAATCCATGGACGCTAAGGACAAGGACTGGCAGGGTTTAAAATTTACGATCCAGGTAGCGCCCGAAGATTGTACGGGTTGCGGCGTCTGCGTTGACGTATGTCCTGCCAAAAATAAATCGGAAACCAAATACAAATCTATTAATATGAAACCCCAGCCGCCGCTGCGTGAAACAGAAAAAGAAAACTGGGAATATTTCTTGAGTATCCCCGAACTTGACCGCAGTTTGGTAAAAATGTCAGCGGTGCGTTCTTCTCAAGCCTTGCAGCCCTTGTTTGAATTTTCAGGCGCTTGTGCCGGATGCGGTGAGACCCCATATATTAAATTGGCCACACAGCTCTTTGGAGACCGGATGGTCATTGCCAATGCCACAGGATGTACGTCAATTTATGGCGGGAATTTACCGACCACTCCGTATACCAAAAACCGTGAAAACAGGGGACCTGCCTGGAGCAATTCTTTGTTTGAAGACAATGCCGAATTTGGTTTAGGATATCGCTTGTCCATTGACAAACAAAAAGAATTTGCTTGTGAATTGGTCAAGAAACTTGAACCTTTGATCGGGTCCCAGTTGGCGTCAGACATTATTAACGCCCAACAGGGTGATGAAGCAGGCATCTTCCAACAACGCCTGAGGGTCGTGGAATTAAATAAAAAATTGAAAGGTCAAACCAGTATCGAAGCCAAACAATTATTAAGCATTTCCGATATGCTGGTCAAAAAAAGCGTGTGGATCTTTGGTGGAGACGGATGGGCTTATGATATAGGTTACGGAGGCCTTGACCACGTCATATCCACAGGCCGTAATGTCAATATTTTAGTTTTAGACACGGAAGTGTATTCTAATACCGGAGGGCAAATGTCTAAAGCAACGTCGCGTTCCGCTGTTGCTAAATTTGCGGCCGGAGGAAAAACCACAGCTAAAAAAGATTTAGCACGTATGGCAATGACCTATGGGTATGTCTATGTGGCCTCTGTTGCCATGGGGGCAAAAGATGACCAAACCTTACGGGCCTTCCTGGAAGCAGAAGCCTATGATGGGCCTTCTCTTATTATTGCCTACAGTCATTGCATCGCGCATGGCATTGACATGATCACTGGATTACAGCATCAAAAAATAGCTGTTCAGTCCGGGTATTGGCCATTGTTCAGGTATAATCCAGACCTTGTTAAACAAGGATTGAATCCTTTGCAATTGGATTACGCGGGCCCCAAGATACCGTTAAAAGATTTTACGGAATTGGAAAACAGGTTTAAAATGCTTAGTAAAAGTAAACCTGATGTTGCCCAAGCGCTCGGTAAACTGGCCCAGGATGATGTCAACGAGCATTGGCAAATTTTACAAAAAATGGCCTCAACAAAACAAACATAGTTTTCCCTCCCTTAACGGGAGGCTCGAGGAGGGTGACACATGGACCTGTCGACAACTTACTTGGGTTTAAAATTAAGGAATCCATTAGTTGCTGCCGCATCACCATTGTCTAACAACTTCGATAACTACAAAATCCTGGAAAATGCAGGGATTGCGGCAATAGTCAACTATTCCTTGTTCGAAGAGCAGATCACCCATGAAATAGGAGAGCTTCAACATTATTTAACAAAAGGCTCAGAAAGTTATGCGGAAGCTCTATCCTATTTTCCCCAGATAACGGATTTTAATTTAGGGCCGGAGGAATATTTAAACCATATTTCTCGGGCAAAAAAAGCTGTCCAAATCCCTGTGATTGCCAGCCTCAACGCGCATACTAAAGGAGGCTGGGTGACGTTTGCCAAGCAGATCCAGGAAGCCGGGGCAGATGCTTTAGAATTAAATGTGTATTTTATGGCAACGAATCCGGACATGGACGGCCGCAATATCGAAGATGCTTATATCGATATTTTAAAAGAAGTCAAATCTGTCGTGACCATTCCCGTGGCGATTAAAATCGGCCCTTATTTTAGCGCCTTGACCAACATGGCCAAGCGTTTAGACCAAGCCGGTGCCGATGGGCTCGTGTTGTTTAACCGTTTTTACCAGCCGGACATTGACCTTGAGGAACTAAGCGTGGTCCCTAATTTGTCATTAAGCTCTTCCTATGACATGCGCTTGCCCCTGCGTTGGATCGGGGTGTTGTATGGCCACATTAAAGCCAGTTTAGCAGCGACGACAGGGATCCATACCAGCCAAGACGTGCTTAAAATGGTCATGTCAGGGGCTGATGTCACAATGCTTTGTTCTGTGCTGCTGGAACATGGGCCCGATCATGCGAAAGTGATTTTACAAGGGATAGAAGAGTGGACAAAAGAACACGAATACACGTCCATCGCCCAAATGAAGGGGAGCATGAGCCAGAAATCATGTCTTAATCCGGAAACCTTTGAACGGGCCAACTATATGAAAACCCTTCAAAGTTATAAGGAATAAATTGAAAGCATGAAAATCCTTGCTGTTCTTTTTGTAGGATTTTTATTATCTTCGTTGCTGGTTTTGGCAGACCCAGGACCAAATAATTTTCAGCTGACTTCCCCGGCCTTTGAGGCCAATGCCGATATCCCTAACAAATACACCTGCCATGGGGAGAATATTAACCCGCCTTTGGTATTTAAAAATGTTCCTGCCCAAACTAAAAGCCTGGCTTTAACTGTTTCTGATCCTGATGCTCCTGCAGGGACATGGTCCCATTGGATCATCTATAATATTTCACCCGGCACAACAGGAATCATTGAAAATACCAATCCTGGCACAGAAGGCCTGAATGATTTTGGAAAATACGCTTACGGCGGCCCTTGCCCGCCGGATAAACGGCCGCATCATTATATATTTCGCCTCTATGCCCTCGATACCATTTTAAGTATCAAGGGAAGACCAACTCTCCATGAAGTTAAAAAAGCCCTTCAAGGGCATGTCATCGCGAAAGCCGAATTAACCGGCATTTATCAGAAACCGGCATTTTAAATAAGCCGTACTCTCTTTGCTGATGGACAAAAACACCCTTCAAAAATATGATGTCGCTGGCCCCCGGTACACCAGTTATCCAACCGCACCCTATTGGTCCCAAAAGGTAGGGGACATTGTATATGCCGACGCGTTAACTTCCTTTGGCAGGAATGATAAAACCTTCTCGCTTTACATTCATATTCCTTTTTGTGAGCAACTTTGTTATTTTTGCGCCTGCAACAAAGTCATCCGTGCCAGAGACGTCAAGACAGGGGATGAATTCTTAAATCATCTTTTTAAAGAAATGGACATGGTGGCAGGCTTGCTCCAGAGGCGCAAACTCGTCCGTCAACTGCATTGGGGAGGAGGGACGCCTACTTATTTATCCGAAGGGCAGATTGAGAGACTTTTTTCTAAAATCCAATCCGTCTTTGATATTGATTTCAACGAAGAGATCGCCATTGAAATAGACCCGCGCACGGTCACGCAAAATAAATTAAAAATTTTACGCCGGTTAGGATTTAATCGGATTTCCATAGGGGTCCAGGATTTTAACGGCAAAGTGCAGGATAATATTAATCGTATACAACCTTATGAGCAGGTGGCCCAAGTTCATCAATGGTGCCGTGACCTTAAATTTGAATCGATCAATTATGATTTGATCTATGGCCTGCCTTATCAGACGAAAGATACATTTAAAAAAACAATGGATTTGGTCATCGGGTTAAGGCCTGACCGCATCGCTCTTTACAGTTTTGCCCATGTGCCGTGGCGTTCTAAACCACAGAATAAATTTAATCCCGATGCCATTGCCACGCACGATGAAAAATTGGACATTTTTATCCAGTCCCGCGAGAATTTGCTTAGCTCTGGCTATCAGGCCATTGCCATGGACCATTTCGCCCTAAAATCAGACAGGTTAGCCAAAGCGTTTAATGAAGGCACCCTGTATCGTAATTTTATGGGCTATACTTTAAAACCCGCGGATGAATACATCGGGGTAGGGCCGTCGGCGATCAGTTTCCTGGAAAAAACCTTCATCCAAAATATAAAAACCTTACCTGAATATTACAAATGGACAGCTCAAGGCCGCCTGCCTGTTGAGAGGGGCAAACAATTAAACCAGGAAGACCAGATACGCCAATGGGTGATCAATAGCCTGATGTGCCAATTCCAAGTGGACAAACAGCTTTTTCTTGATAAATTCGGCCATAAGTTTGAAGATTATTTTTTAGAAGAAAGCAAACATATCCGTGATTGCGTTGAAGACGGTTTGATCGATGAAGATCCAAAAAGAATCCAAGTCACCGATTTAGGAAAGATTTTTATCCGAAATGTGTGTATGGGATTTGACTACTACCTGAGGGGGGAAAATGGCCACCAACGTTTCTCAAGAACAGTCTGACGTTTTATTAGCGTTTCAAGGCAAAAATAAACGCGTGCCGGTCTGGTTTATGCGCCAGGCAGGGCGGTATTTGCCGCAATACCAGTCCCTTAAAGGCAACCGTCCTTTGAACGAACTCTTTCGTGACCCACAAATCGCGGGCGCTATCACCTTGCAGCCTTTGGAAATCCTGGGGGTGGATGCCGCGATTCTTTTCGCGGATATTTTGACCATGCCTTCGGCCATGGGATTTAACATTCAATTTATCAACGGCAGGGGGCCTGTCATTAGTAATCCCATCAATCACCCCGGAGACCTGAAGCGTTTAGGTAAGTTCAGCGGATTAGAGCATGTTACCCGCACTATCCAATTGATCAATATGGTATTGCCGGCGTCGATCCCATTGATCGGTTTTGCCGGTTCTCCTTATACAGTGGCCACTTATTTGTGTCCAAAATACAATCACATGATGTATGAAAGCCCACAATCATTCCACCAGTTAATGGATTTATTGACGGACAATACGATTGCCTATCTTAAACAACAAAAAGAAGCTGGGATAAAGGTGTTTCAGTTGTTCGATACCTGGGCAGGGAGTTTGCGTCATGAAGATTATGAGGCCTTTGTATTGCCTTACGTGCAGAAAATTTTTAAAGCCGTTAAACTTCCCTCTATTTATTATCTGAAAAATTGCGCGCATCTGATGGATTTAATGGAAAAAAGCGGCGCCGAAATGTTGTCCGTATGCGAAACAGTTAATATTAAGGACATCAAAACCAAAAAAGGCATCCAGGGGAACCTTTTAAACAGTCTTTTGTATGCCGATGATAAAACAATCATCGAAGAAACACGCCGCATCCTAAAAGCTGCCAAGGGGCAACACCGCAAATATATTTTTAACCTAAACCACGGTGTGATGTCTGATGTCAATCCGCTAAAGCTAAAATTGATTGTAGAAGAAGTGCATAA
>CAZABZ010000045.1:0-7931 GCA_964483535.1 uncultured Planctomycetales bacterium
GAGCTGGACCTTGGCATAGATTCATTAGGCAGGATAGAACTGGCTTCATCGATTGAGTTATCCTTTAAGCTAACTATAAAAGATGAGGCAATTTCGCGAGCCTTTACTGTAAAGGACCTTATTTGGGGGGTAACGGATGCGCTAAAAGGGGCTAAAGAGATTCCTTCGGAGGACCAAGGGGTGCCTTTAGAACCCGACTACTGGAAAAAACATTTACAAGTCTTGCCGAAAGAAGAACATTTGGGGGCGATCGAATTCGGCACCAGTTTTGGCGCCTGGCTGCTTCGATTTAGTGTAACAGCCCTCGTTTGTTTGGTTTTTAAATTGTTTTTCAGTATTAAGGCAGAAGGAGCCCAGAACGTGCCCAAAGAAGGAGCTTATATTCTATATCCCAACCACACGAGTGATCTTGATGGGCCGGCCATTATTGCTTGTTTGCCGCGTAGGCCGGTGTTTCAGCTTTTTTACTTCTTATTCATACCGTATTATTTTAATCCGATTTTAAAATCTCCTGCCTTAAGGAATGCCGTAAGGATGTTAAGAATTATTCCCATGGATTTTTCAACTCATTTTCTGGAGGCGCTACGCAGCGCGTATTTAGTATTACAACACGGTAAAGGATTGTGTTATTTTCCGGAAGGGTTGCGCAGCACTACCGGTGAAATCGGAAAATTTAAAAAAGGGTTCGGGATCTTAGCTAAGGAAACAAGGGCGAAGCTCGTGCCTGTGGTCATCGAAGGAGCTTATGAGGCATGGCCTAGTACGGCAAAATATCCTAAGCTCCGCCGGATTAAAGTAAGATTTGGCAAGCCACTTCTCACTGAAGATTTAGAAAAAGAAGGGATGGCCATGGGTGCGCAGAATTCTTACGACGCGATAAACGTGGCGGCCAGAAAAGCACTCGTGGAACTTAAGGCCCAATCCTAAAAGGAGGGATTGGCCTTCGTTTGTACGAAAGGATCAATAATGAATATCCTCATGATGACAAATACCTATTTTCCGATGGTTGGAGGGTTAGAGCAATCAGTTTATTCTTTTAGCGAGGCATTTAGAAGTTTAGGGCATGAGGTTTTGATTGTTACTCCGGCCTTCGGGGGTGCGCCGAAAGAGGAGCCGGGCGTTATTCGAATTCCGGCTTTACAGAAATTTGGCGGGACTATTTTTTCCGTTAACTTTCCGATTTCCGGGCTCTTAAAACGATACATGAAAGAATTCGTGCCGGATATGGTGCACAGCCACGGCCCGTTTTTTATGGGAGATTTCGCGTTACGTCTTAGTCGACAGTATGCCATACCGCTGGTATTTACTTATCACTGTATGTTTGAGCAGTACGTGCATGATTGGCCCCTCCAAAATGAGGGAGTGAAGCGATTTATGGTCAAGCTTGCTGCCGGATATGCCAATTTAGTGGACCAGGTAATCACTCCTAGCGAAAGTGTGAAGGAGATCTTACTTAAAAGAGGTGTCAAGACCCCCATGGAGGTTATTCCGACAGGGATAGATGCGCAACGTTTTTCAAAAGGAGATGGAAAAGCTTTTCGCGAGCACAATCAGATCCCTCCCGATGCCTTAGTGGTCGGCCATGCTGGGCGATTGGCGCCGGAAAAGAATTTGGAATTCCTGACAAACTGTATGGTCGAATTATTAAAAAAAGACCCAAGGGTACATGCTCTTATCGTTGGTAAAGGGCCATCGGAAACAATTATCAAGGACGCCTTTGTGAAGGCCGGCCTTGAAAAAAGATTGCATTTAACCGGGGTTTTACGTTATCAGGATTTGGTTGATGCTTATTTTGCCATGGATATTTTCGCATTCGCCTCCCTTAGCGAAACGCAAGGGATCGTTCTCATTGAAGCCATGGCAGCAGGGGTCCCGGTGGTGGCGTTGGATGCGCCGGGAGCGCGGGAGGTTGTGGAAGATTATCACAACGGCCGCCTGCTCAATGAGATGGACCAGAAAAGTTTTGTTGATGCTCTTATCTGGGCTTTATCCCGAACGCCTGAAGAGTTGCAAACCATCAAGCAGGTCGTAAGAATGACGGTACAGAAATATCCGATTAAATCCGCCGCTAAACACATGTTAGAGATTTATGATAAAATCAGATCAAGAAAATCTATTTCTCTGGGCAAAAAAAATAGTTCGCGGTATCTAATCCTGTGGCGCATGAAAGCGGAGTGGGATATTTGCAGCAATTATGTTAAATCCGTAGTTGCGGCAGTGTTCAAAGGAGACTTTCAGAAAACAGAACCCATAGAGATTAAAGATACGACGCAGAAAGAAGGCGCCCTAAGGGGGAGGTATGGGAAAGCTTAGCTTTGATTATTCGATCCCCAAAACACTTCTTATTAAATTAAGCGGTGATTGGCATATGTCCGCGGGCCTTATTTCCGAAAGTGAAGTTACCTCGCAGCTTGTCAGCCATCCTGATATTGTTCAAATTAATTTTAGTGTTTCAGAAGATTTAAAGTGGGACAGCGGTCTTATTTCTTTTTTGCTTAGGTTGATCAGAGAGTGCGGGCAAAAGAATATTCAAGTCGCTCTCAAAGAGCTTCCGCAAGGGGCGCAGAAATTATTAGCGCTTGCTTTAAAGGTACATGAAAAGACCGCTTTGCCTCAGAAGGCGCATAAGTCATTTTTTGAAGAGATCGGCCAGAAAGCTTTGCAAGTTGACGAAGGATTGAGGCAAGCGCTTGACTTTTTAGGAGATATCGCCTTTTCTCTCAGCCGCCTGATTAGGGGTAAAGTATTTTTTCGCTGGGATGATTTTATGCTCCTTATCAAGAGATGCGGGGCCGATACCTTAATGCTTGTTTCTTTGATAAGTTTATTAGTAGGCATGATCTTGTCCTTTGTTGGCTCGATACAGCTTAAAATGTTTGGGGCCCAGATTTTTGTTGCCGACATAGTCGCCATCGGCATGGTGCGCGTATTGTCGGCAGTGATGACAGGCATTATCGTGTCCGGACGCATTGGAGCATCTTTTGCGGCGGAACTTGGGATGATGCAGGCAAACGAAGAAATTGACGCGCTTAAAACGTTAGGTGTTTCTCCTGTTGAGTTTTTGGTTGTACCGCGCGTTCTGGCATTAGTCATAATGATGCCGCTTTTGACCATATACGCCGATCTTATGGGCTTGTTAGGCGGTTTTCTTATCAGCATTTGGATGCTTCATCTTAATTCGGTTGAATATATAAATAATACTCAGCACGCGGTAACACTTAATTTTGTGTGGATAGGGCTGGTACACAGTTTTGTTTTTGGTGTGATCATTGCCGTTGCCGGATGTCTGCGCGGTATGCAGTGCGAAAGAAACGCCGCCGGCGTGGGAAAGGCAACCACCTCGGCGGTTGTTACTGCGATAACCGGCATTGTCATCGCAACGGCAATCATCACATTTATGTGTCAGATTTTGGGAGTATAGGTTATGGATCCGACAATACGGCCGGTTATTGAAGTCAAAGGTCTTGATTTAGAGTATGACGATTACGTTGTGATGAAAAATCTTAATTTTAGCGTGAATAAAGGCGATATCTTTATTGTCATGGGGGTAAGCGGATGCGGCAAGAGTACTTTGCTTAAAAGTATGATTGGGCTAAAGGAGCCTTCCCGCGGCAAGGTTTTATTTTACGGAAAGAGTTTTTGGGATGAAGATGAAAATGGGCAGCAGAATATTATGCGGCGTTTCGGAGTTCTTTATCAAAGCGGAGCGTTATGGAGTTCTTTGACAGTAGGAGAAAACGTGGCACTTCCTTTACAGTTGTATACAAAGTTGTCCGGTGAACAAATACAGGAAATAGTGGCGTTAAAACTTTCGTTAGTGGGACTAGAAGGGCACGAGGACTTTTTTCCTTTGGGAATAAGCGGGGGGATGTGTAAACGGGTCAGCCTGGCGCGGGCAATGGCGCTTGATCCGGATATTATTTTCTTTGATGAACCGTCGTCCGGGCTTGACCCTATCAACGCGCGGATACTTGATGATTTGATCCTTGAGCTTAGGGATGGTTTAGGGGCCACCATCGTTGTTATTACGCATGAGTTGGCCAGTATTTTTGCCATCGGGAATAATTCCGTGTTCCTTGATGAGACAAGTAAAACCATCATCGCTACCGGTGATCCCAAGGTGTTGTTGGCTAATTCCAAGGATCCCAGGGTCATTCAGTTTTTAACGAGAGGGGGCAGAAAAGATGACCAAAAAAGTCAATAAAACAGTGATTGGGGTATTTGTCTTTGGAGCATTGGTATTGTTGATGATCGCCATAGTGGTTTTTGGTTCGGGAGAACTTTTTAAACAGACCAATAAATTTGTTTTGTACTTTGATGGTTCTGTGAAAGGACTTTCCATAGGCGCCCCGGTTACGTTTCGAGGGGTCAATATCGGTACCGTCAAAGACATCAGTCTGATTTATGACTCAAAAGCGGGGACTGTTTTGCTCCCTGTCATTGTCGAGATCCAACAGGGCCGTATTAAGGGCACCCCCAGCTTTAGGGATTTGGGTGGAGATAAAGAGATGATTGCGTTGGGCCTTCGCGGGAAACTTGAAGTGCAGAGTTTTTTAACCGGCCAGCTGATGATCTCATTTGATTTTTATCCGAATCAACCGGCGAAGCTCCGCGGCATCCTTAAAGGATATCCTGAGTTGCCGACACTTCCGACTTCTCCTGATATTTTTGAGCTTATGGATGAACTGCCGATTAAAGAAATTGCGAAAAATCTTGATGATACCTCCAAAGGGATCAATAAATTGGTCAATTCAAGCGAAATACCCAGAAGCCTTTATGATCTTCAGAACACTCTTCTGGAAACCACACAGGCAATGCATTCAGTCAGTTTGCTTACCGAATATCTTGAACAGCATCCGGAAAGTTTATTAAAAGGAAAGGTAGGGAAATAAGATGAAAAGGATCAATATTAAATCCTGCCTGAGGTTAGCTGCCGGGTGTTTTACCTTACTTTTAAGCGGCTGTATTTCTTTGCCTAATAGCCCAATGAGTCCAACCCCACGATTTTACATGCTTTCAACTATCAATGAAACCCAAGTCAGTAAAAAAATAAATATTACTCCTGGCGTAATTATTGGCGTTGGACCGGTTAAAATTCCGAAATACCTTGATAGGCCTCAAATGGTGACCAAGGATAAAAAAGGGATACTTAAATTTGATGAATTCGACCGTTGGGGGGAATCTCTTGATCTAGGACTGGCGCGTTTGGTTAGAGAGGACCTTACGGTGATGCTTCCGAAAGCAAAATTGACCTTGTATCCTTGGGACTTAGGCGTTGCGGTCAAATACCAAGTAACCTTAGAAGTCGTTCAATTGGATTGCGAGCTAGATAAGGATATACATTTTGTTGTGCAGTGGATGATCATTGATGCACAGAATTCAAAAACGTTGATTATTAAAAGGTCAGAATTTCGCCAACCGATTCTCTTGCAGAATTACTCCGGTTTAGCTAAAACGCTTAGTACGGCGTGTGCGTCATTAAGCAACGAAATCGCTGAGGCGTTGGCAACGCTTGAAACGCATCCTTAAAAAAGGATAAACATGCAGATCAATTCCAAAGGTTTTTATGTAAGGGAGTTTACAGTCGATCCGTAAATTGCTTACGAGTAAGACTAAAAAGAATTGAGAGGGCGTGACCCGAAAGGAGTTCTTGCCCTATTATTTCAAATAAAAGGCTATGAAGATTTAAAGAATGAGGTTATTAATTAAAGAGATGCAACGTGTGGCCGCGTTGTGGGGAAAACGTTGCCAGAATACACATCCGGATCTGGTCCTTCCAGGAAGCCCTGAAAGGACCTTATCACGTATTGTTATTGAAGATGATCATGGGGATCTTTTTTCCTGTGAAGAAATTGATCCAAGAGGGTTATCTCGAAAATCAGGGATCATTCAAACATTAAACTTTTTGAATGGTCTCTCGATGCCTTTCATAGAACCTTATTGCCGCGGGCTTGATGGTCAGTATGTTCAACAGCTTGATGGGCATTTCTGGCAGATGGTGCCCTTTGTGCCTGGCGTTGCTTTGGATCGGTCCGTTTATTTTTATGAAGGCTGGCGCGCTAAAGATTTGACCGCTTTTTTAATATTTTTAAAAGAAAAATCCCAAGGACTCCCGTTGTTTGAGAAGAACAGTTTCTCGATGAGAAGTTATATTGAGAAATTGGTCCTTAATATCAGAAAATATCGTCCTGAATTGATGGGTGATATTGAATTGATATTACGTTTTCTGGATAAGGAGTTCATGGGGCCCAGTGAGTCCTTGCCTTTGGGTTTTTGTCACGGGGACTATCATCCTTTAAATGTTATTTGGGGTGAAGATGGCGTGCGGGCTGTGATCGATTGGGAGTTTTGCGGAATTAAACCGGAAATTTATGATACGGTCAACATGGTTGGATGTTTGGGGATGGAACACCCATCCAGTTTAACGGCGGATCTGGTGATCGATTTTATATCGGGGTTGCAGAAAGCCGGTATTTATCAGCAAAAGAGCTGGAAGCATTTCTTGGAATTTATTGTTGCCCAGCGTTTTGGTTGGCTTGCTGAATGGTTGCGTAAAAAAGATGAAGAGATGATTGTCTTGGAACTGGATTATATGAAACTTTTGATCGACAACAGAGCAGTCTTTTCAAACGCATGGAGAATTTCTTAAAATGTCCCGAAAAGGGGCCTGATCATAAATGTTCTAAATTAAACCTGGCTGCTTCATTATCGGGTTCATAGCTAAGCGCTGTTTCATATTCCTTCCGCGCATCTTTAATATTTCCTTTTACACAATAGACATTACCAAGGTCAATATGCGCCTCTGTGTAGTTTGGCATAAGATGGACCGCCATTTTATAAGAACTTTCCGCTTTATCCCATTGTTCCAGCAGCCGATATTCATTGGCAAGATTATAATAAAGTCGCGCGCTGTTGGGATTATATTTTATAGTTTGGTTATACAGTGTTATGGCGTCTTTCCAGTCAGAATTTTTGACGATGGTGGTATAACTATAAAATGCCAGAATACAGATCAAAATAGTCATAGCTATAATCCGGTAAACAGGTTTTGATATAACGCCGTCCTTGAAGGAGGATACACATAGCTGTGTCATGGCCAGGATAAAACCTATCGAAGGTATATAGAGCCAGTGCTCGGCCATTGGCGCATTTAAAGGGAATATCCCTAATATGGGAAGCATGCCTATACAAAACCATCCCAATCCAAAGAAAACAATTTTATCTTTGTTATAAGCCCTCTTTATAAGGAAAATGAATACAATTACCACAAGCGCTGAAAAAAACAGCATTGGTAATGAAGTGTCAGGGGAGGCCCTTTCCATATGCAAATCCAACGGGAGGAATAACAGTCGGATATAGGAGGCAAATACTGTTGTGCTTGTGATGATCAGATGACCTATGCCGGCTGATGGCTGAGGCATCGGCCTGACCACCGGAAGCAGGACAAGATATCTGATAAAAAAACACATTGCAGTCAATGCCGCAAGAAAAAAATATCTATACCGTTGCATAAAGGTAATACTTTTGATTTTTTTGAAACTGATTTCATATAGTAAAAACAGAAAAGGCGTAACTGCCGCAATTTCCTTTGACCATATGGCGGCAACTAAGAAGAAAAAAGAGGCAAGCCCTTTCAAAGAGCTTCCTTTTTTATTTTCAAGAAATTCTATATAAAACAAAAATGAAATTAACGCGAGAAATGCCGCTATTGGATCGGCCCGTCCGGAAATATAGGCAACTGCTTCTGTATGAACAGGGAGAGCGACAAAAAGAATGCTGCCGATAAAAGCAACTTTAGAATCCATTGTTATGCGCGCAAACAAGAAATAGACAGCCAGCGCGGTCAAGATATGAAAGATAATATTTGTTAAGTGGTATCCCCACGGATTTAGTTGCCATATCCGATAATCCAAGAACAGCGTCAGAGACGT
>CAZABZ010000046.1:0-7913 GCA_964483535.1 uncultured Planctomycetales bacterium
TGATCGGATTATTGGCCTTGTATCTGGCGACGGGCCTTCAGACATTTGATTTAGTTCAAATCCAGCAGCAGTTGGCAATCCACCCCTTGCCCATGGCTGTGCAAAATTGGATTTTCTTGGCTTTAGTCGTCGGCTTTGGTATTACGCTCACCCTCTGGCCATTTTATACATGGGCCCCTGTGGGATATGCCGAAGCGCCCACTGCCATTAGCATGCTGCATGCCGGTGTTCTCAAGAAAATGGGCGCTTATGCTATTATCCGTTTCGCTATCCAGTTGATGCCGCAAGCTGCCCACGTCTGGATGCCTGTCATTGCCGGCTTAGCCATTGTTAATATTATTTACTGCGGCCTTGTGGCGCTGGCCCAACGTGATTTGAAATATATCTTGGGGTATTCCAGTTGCAGCAACATGGGATACATCTTGCTTGGCCTCGCGTGCTTTAACACGATCGGCCTTAATGGTGTGGTGTATTTGATGTTCGCTCACGGCATTATGATTGCTCTGGCCTTTGCCTTGACAGGTTTCGTTGTTGACCAAACTAAAACCCGTAATTTAGATGAGCTGGGCGGCCTTCTCAAATGCATGCCGTTTATCGGTACCTGTTTTATAATGGCGGCCCTTGCCTCCGCCGGTGTTCCGGGATTCGCGAACTTTGTCGCTGAAATCCTGGTCCTTTTAGGTTCATGGGACCAATACCGATGGCTTACTGTTTGCGCCATCTTCGGTCTCGTGATAACAGCCATCTATTTACTGAAAGCAGTCCGTCTTGGTTTCCAAGGGCCTCTTAATCCCCGCTTCGCGGGGGCCAAAGACGCCCAAACACTTGTAGCGAAATTTCCTTATGTGATGTTATTAGCATTATTAATACTCGTCGGATGCTTGCCATCAGTTGTCTTGACGCACATTGGCTCAAGCACAAAGACGATTATAGAAAGTATGCGTTAAATGAGGCTAAACAGACGTTGGGATAATTTTTATAGCCAAAATGCGTGTTTTTGCTCCTGACTTATCCAGGAATCAGTAAGTAGCAATTAGCATTTTGGCGGAAAAAATTCATCCCAATGGCTGTTTAGATGAAAGCCTATGTTTCCCATTATTGATTGGAGTTTAATTTCATTAGAAGTGCTTATAGCCATCACCCTTGTATCTTTGGTGATGATAGATATCGCGCTGCCTAAAAACGCCGCTAAAGACTGGATCGGCATCTTTAGTTTTATCGCCCTCTTTGGCCTGATTATTTTCTGGCTCACCCAAAGAAACCTTACCGGCGTGACATTTAGCGGCATGTTTGTCATGGATTCCCTGGCATGGTTCTTCAAGGGATTGTTCCTGGTGACCATGGTTTTTGTTTTTGCCATGACCCAGCAATTCTTTAAATCATTAGGCACCCGCCGCAACGAATTTTATTTATTATTGTGGCTGGCGTTGATGGGTATGTGCCTTGTCGCATCAAGCGCGGATTTTCTCTTGATGTTTATTGCCATCGAAATTCTCACCATTTCCCTGTATGTCATGACAGCGTATCTTAAAAGCGATAAACTTTCGATTGAGGCGGGGATGAAATATTTGATCTTAGGCGCCTTGGCTTCAGGATTCTTCCTTTACGGTATCAGTTTCCTTTATGGCGTAACGCACTCAACACACTTTGATGCGATCCAGGGCTACTGTCAAACTCATGCCCTGGCGCCGATGACGCTCTTGGGCCTGGTCCTCATCTTTGCTGCGGTTGGTTTTAAGACCGCGGTGGTACCTTTTTCTATGTGGGTCGCTGATGTTTATCAAGGCGCTCCCACTCCCGTGACCGCCCTTTTGTCCGTCGGGTCCCAAGCCGTCGGATTTATCGTTCTTATCCGTCTTTTCCTCGGTGTTTTTGGCGCCTGGCATGCGCAATGGGGTTTGGCGCTGGCTATTCTTTCAGCTATCACGATGACCTACGGCAATTTGGTAGCGATGTTTCAAACCAACATCAAACGATTGTTGGGTTATTCAAGTATCAGCCATTCGGGTTATCTTTTGATGGGTGCCGCGGCGGGATCTCTGCTTGGGGCTTCAGGGATTAATTTCTATCTTTTAGGATACCTGTTTACAAATCTCGCGGCGTTTTTAGTTATCATCGTGTTTTCGCTCGCGGCTAAGAGTGATGAGATCGAGGATTATGCCAGGCTTGTCCGTCGTTCAAGTCTTCTATCCTGCACGATGCTTTTGGCCCTGGTATCGTTGGCCGGTATGCCTCCCTTGGCAGGGTTCTTTGGGAAATTTACTTTACTGATGGCCGTCATTAAAAGCGGGTATGTATGGCTGGCTTTAATTGCCGGAGTTAATATTGTTATCTCGTTGTACTACTACCTGATGGTCGTCAAACGCATCTATGTCGATCCTCCGCGCAGCACTACCCAGATTGCTGTCCCTATCGGCATGCAATGGCTCCTGGCAATTGCTATCGTCGGGATCGTTGTTATCGGGATCTTCCAAGGCCCATTTCTTGATGCTGCCATGACCGCCGTCAAAGGGATGTATCTCTCCCACCTGTAAAACCCTATTATCCAGCTTTAAAAGTCGGTGAATCATTGAGCCCGAGGAATTCACGAAGATTATTCATCGGCTGGATATTGATGATCACCGGCACAAAGCCAGGGGCGTTTTGCAGTTGGGCGAGCCGTGCGGAGTCAAGATGGAATTTGATTTCGCCATTAGAATTTTGAGTCTGTAAATTCATGTTGGCAGGAGTTAAGTCAATACCGCCTTTTTCTTGCCTAAATTGTCTTATTTTCATCACTGTCTGCGCATTATCTTTTTGAAACCCTGCGCTTTGGTGGATTCCGTGATCAAGTGCCTCAGGCACAATTTTATACTCCGATATATATCGTGTTGGCAAACCTATAACATCTTTAGATCGCACAAAAGAGGTGTGTCTAATTAATTTGAGTTTTGGAAAAGGTATGTTTGGATAACGATTGATTATAATTAAACTATGCTTACGAATAATATATTGAGGTTCTTTCGTCCCTTGATTAAAATGAGTTTCTAAATCTTTGCTTTCCAAAAATTCATGTCCTTGTGCATTAAAAAACCTGATCCTAGAATAGGGATTAACAAATCCTATTCCTCTTTCATTTAATACCCTCTTTATATCGGCCAACAACTTGTCCTTGTCTTTCACATACGTTAATGTTTCACTGGTAAAGAAAACGACATCAAATTCTTTATCTTTAAAAGGCAAACCGTGTTCGACATTATACACAACTTCATTTCGATTAAACCAATCCAAGAAATCTTTTGCCTCTTGTATACTCAATTTCTTTTGCACTAGATACCTGGCTTTTCTAAATACTTCCGGATCTGTACGTATAGGTTGTTTATTAATAAATACCACCTCTGCCTGGGGGAAACTTTCTTTTAAATCAAAAATGACCCGTCCTCCACCGGCGCCGATAACAAGCACTTTTGGTTTTTGTCCTTTTTGTATCAATGTTTCTATTCTTTTTGAAATTAAATTATCATAGGAATAATCATCATCTTCAAAGCCGGTTGCTACCGTATTCCAACTGCCATTATACGGATTATCAAATAAATACATGGCATAACGGACCACCTCTTGTGCTGTTTTTAAAGATGGATACCCTAAATAGGCTGTGCCTGCTATCGGCCGTATAAATTTTCTAGCGTCTTGGGCTGTCTGCAAGTCAGGGAAAAGATTTAAATTTTCTAAAATTGTCTTTAACATCTGAGCACGAAAACGGTTTTTTACACGATCTCCATCCTCATTGTTCGACAAATAGCTTATAAATGATTTCTGTTGCCGCCCCATAGGGACAGTAAAGAATTCGGCGATTGTTTCTTCAATATATCGTTTAGCAAAAGTTTTGTTGGTAGCAAACCGTCCGCTTCTTAAGTTAAAAATACGATCAGCCAACTTTAAACTCATCGCACGATAGCCCCGTTCAATAAGACCAGGATAGTATTCTCCCATCAAATCATCCGTTTTTTTCGTCATGGCATGCACATAAAAAAACACTCTATCCATCTCATCGCCACTCAATCCAACCGTCTTCATTTTCTTTCGCACAGACGCCTCTGCCTGGCTTCTTAAAGCATCTGTTATTAAAACCTTACCTCGATAACGTTCGCGTAACCGGCGTGCCTGTTCTTTAGTCATGAGCCCAATATCCTCTTGAGTAAGGCGCTCCATAGCGGCATAATATTGAATAGAATCCTCTAAAACATCATGAAAAAAAGCGGCTAAAATCACATACGGATCATCATCAATCTGTAAATCATTCACCAAGACACCGACCACCCCTAAAATGTGTACATAGTAATCTGTTCCCTTAAGGTTCAAATCCCATAAAGCATCTTTGCGCTTTTGTCCCTTGTGCTCAAACTCAACCACCTCCATGGCTCTTTTTAAGACCTCCAGCGTTAAACGGTCCAAATGATGCCCCACCCCCACAAAATCCTTGGGGCCAAAGACTAAATTCCCTCCTTTAACTTTCCTTAATTGATCAAATAAAAATCGCTCGACCGTCCCTTCCTGTAAATCAGTTTTCTCTTCTTGGGTATTCATCGCCCGATCCTGTTTATCATTTGATGGATTCCTTAGAATAAATAAACCCCTGCTTTCAGGATTACGGGACCCTAAAGCGGAGAAACCAAGGTTCCGTTCCTGTTCAACAATAAATCCCGCCTTTTCAAATATATCCTTCCACGCCTCCATTGTTTCATAATTTCCAAATACTAACGGATCCCTTGAACGGTTAACAAAATTATAAATAAACCAGTCAGCGAAATGTAAGAACGACAATTTTTCTTTGTCCGACTTTAGAGAACGAAATATTCTGGACATTTGTTTTGCTCTGAGGTCATTTTTATCAATCGGATCTTCTTGAATAACATCACTAAATGTGGTTTCCAGAACAATAAATCTTCCTCCGGGGACTATGGTCCTCTTGATTTCTTTTAAATAATTCAAACGATCAACTACTAAATGATGTAAGAAAAAGGTGGCTACAGCTGTATTGGCCCACCGATCTTCAACAGGAATGATTGAGTGATCTATCGCTAATTTAAATTCATGGGTTTTTCCAGTAGGGATTTGAAATGGTATTTTTCTTTGCGATTCAATATCCACGCTTATGGCATGAAGTATTTTGGGATAAATATGCAGACACCTTTCTGAAAAAATAGCCATTCCGGCTCCTACATCGAGCAAATTGGGACCATTTATCAGAGCGCCGATTAATTCTGTCTTACCTCTAGCTGATGGCAAATCAAAGGCCTGAACTGTCTTGCTCGGTTGAGTCGCTTGGGCGAACCTTCTATGCATATCCTCCAGGATTGGGAACTTTTGTAGCATATCACCAATGAAGTCACCTGTTCGATGATGCGGATCAGATAAGAAATCTAATATGCGATCAATATCTCCTTTCCCTTCCGTTCGGTTCTCATTTGCATAAGTTTGAATCCATTGAGCAGCCAAACTCTTTCCATAGGGAGTAGTTAAAATAAAAAATGGGTCTCTGTACCTGTTTTCTTTGGGTTGAGGCCCTTGACTTATTCCCTCAAAACCAACCGGACGAATATCAACCTGAGCTTCGAGGGCCTGATTTGGCAATCTACCTGGATTATCAACAACCTTCATGGCCATATCACTTAAATCTGTGGCTTCAATACCACCCGAAAAATACTTCCTTGGCAGAGCCTCTTGTGTCGCCGGATCAATTTCTTCTTTAATATAGTTATAAACCCCCTTCTTAAACGCTTGAAGATACCGCTCATAAATCTTCTCTTTTTCCTGTGGGTCATCGATGTTGACGCCGGCCACCTTATTTTTATCCGCATACACCTGTTCTAAAATACTGTCCTTAATCTTTTTCTTATACCATGTGGCCAGAATGAGTGAATTGTAGACTTGGCGTAATTGGGCAAAGTTCTTGCCTTCATTGACCTCTTTAGTCAATTCGGGAATGACGATTTCACGGACGATTTGGGAGCCAAGGGCGTTGATGTCGTTCTTGTTCTGGATTCCCGCTTTCGCCTGTCCCAAGGCTCCAGTGGGGGCGGGAATGACATTGTGAGAGAAAGCCAAATAATCCTGCTCCAGCATCACTTTTAATTTACTTTCTACCACATACGCCGTACCGGCCTTGGCGTTTTCATAAACCACTGCCTTTTCAGGGACTATCCAAACCTTATTAAACGTGTTAACCGGTATATCCGTTGTCCCAAATTTCTTGGCAGACTCTTCATAAATACGCTTCCAGAATTTCTTTCCTATCTCATCTTCAGGGTAAATCAATGAAGCTGTTATCTGCTTGAGCATATAGTCTTCCGCAAGCAAGTCCCGGCCCATTTCCGTTAAGCCAAAACTATTAGGGATAATGCGGTCTTTTTCATAAGGGGAAAGATTAACCCAAAGGTCTTTTTCAGGAATGGTTAAACTGGCGAGAAAATACTTAATTAGCTTGGATGATTCATCTTTAAGCTGGTCATTGCCTAATTGACTGTCGCCTTTATCAAGAATGAAATCGAAACGGAATGGATTGTCCGGATGGACTTTGATGCCTTTAAGTATCGGAGGGTTAAACTCAGGGCTTAAATGAACCATCGCCCCGGGTGCGGGCAAACGAAAATCCTGCGCTTGAGCCAAAGGCACAGGCCCAAACGTATTAGCCAAAAATGCTAATAAAACCCCTATAATGAGGACTTTTCTTGGATTTAGATTCATTAAGTATAAGTATATCCGGTATCTATACACTTTGCCACCAAGGGCCTTTTATGCCCATCTGCAGATGCTTTTGGGGCACGGCGGATAGTCCGATGTACAGGGCGAGATATTAGAAATTGCGATAAGCGTCCTTGCGCAACATCGCTGCGGTCATAAGAACAATATTACTATTGGAATCAATCTGGTAAAAAAGGCGTATACCCCCAATGCGATACCGCCATGTTGGTGGGGAAAAAGCTTTTAGTTTTTTGATATTCTTTCCGAAATACGGCTGGCGCCTTAATTGCGGATAAACATATTCTTGGAGCTTTTTATTGAATGCTTCTTGCTTTCTGCCTAGAAGTTCTTCAAGCTGGTCAAGGTAATCTTGAGTCTCAAAAATTTGGAAATTAAACAATGAACCGGCCTTTCCCTTGCGACAATTGTTTTCGTGCGCCTTTGATGCTCTTGATGACTTTCTCATTAGACAAGATTTCTTTCATCTCTGCATCATCAACAGTGCTCAAATCGGCAATCGCCGCCATGACCCTGTGGGTAATTAAATTAGAAATTGGCCTTCTTTCATGTTTAGCAACAACCGAGATTGCCTTGTAATCTTGATCGGATAGTCTTATAGTGACTGTTTTAGACATAGCTCCCTCCTATTCTCTAAATAGAATATAATGTATTCTTTTGTATTCGTCAAGAAATATTGTTACAGAGGTTAATGCTGTTTGTTCTACCGTTTTTCCCGTACAAAAAGAGGCAAAGATGCCTCGTCCCTGCCATCAACGGCCAAATCAATCGAATACTCACCATGTTTTTCTAATTTTAACATTTGAAGATTAAGGACCAAATTTGCTGACCCCGACCTTTGTTCATCAGAAAAATTAATATTAATTGTACCGTTTGCGGCTGGAATGATGTGCTTGCCATCCAGATCAACAAAATTGACAGTGACCCTGTGCTCCCCTCTTTCAATATTCTTGAATCTAATCCTAAGGGCAATGGCGCATTGAGGATACACGGTGGGCATATCGCCCGTTCCTATCGTATCAAATGCGCCAAGTACGTTTAACTTCCCAGCAACATCAACCGTTGCGGCATCACATAAAGAAAAGACTTCTATATTCATATTCTAACTTTGCCTCCCTTCCCTCTTTGGTCGACTTGACAAACACAGAAACATATGGCACACTCAAAAGGTA
>CAZABZ010000047.1:0-6134 GCA_964483535.1 uncultured Planctomycetales bacterium
GCTTCAATATCATCTTCCAATTTCACAAAAACCCCGAAATTGGAATTCATGATCACAACCGAATCCACCACAGAGCCAACCGGAAATTTATCGGCAATAGTGCTCCAGGGATTGGCCTGTAATTGCTTGAGCCCCAAGGTGATCTTGCGGGCTTCAGCTTCCACGGCCAGGACCAGAACTTCCACTTCCTGCCCCTTTTGCACAACTTCCTGCGGATGATTGATCTTCTTAGTCCAGGACATGTCGGAGACATGGATCATGCCTTCTAAACCATTGTCCAATTCCACGAAAGCCCCGTAATCGGTAAACCCGCGGACAATGCCCTTGGTAGTGACACCGACGCTGAATTTAGCCACGGCGGAATTCCATGGATTTTCTTCCAATTGTTTCATGCTCAAGGAAATGCGCTTGGCGTCCTTGTCCACATTGATCACCTGAACTTCGATGACGTCCCCTAATTTAAACATCTCCTGAGGATTGACCATCTTCTTCTGCCAGGTGATTTCGGAAGAATGCAAAAGCCCTTCAATGCCTTTGTCAATCTCAACAAAAACACCGTAAGGCATAATATTAACGATCTTACCCTTGATACGGGCGCCCGGAGGGAATTTAGCCACCGACTCATCCCAGGGATTGGAGGTAATTTGTTTTAAACCTAAAGAAACTTTGGAATTGTCCTTGTCAAAATCCAAAATCAAAACTTCCAGCTTCTGTCCGACGGCAACGATCTCAGAAGGATGATGAATACGGCTCCAGCTCATATCAGTGATATGCAAAAGCCCATCCACTCCGCCTAAATCGATAAAGGCGCCGAAATCAGTGATGCCTTTGACGGTGCCGCGGCGCTTCTGGCCTTTTTTAAGTTCAGCCCAAAGCTTTTCGCGCACTTCTTCCCGTTCCTTCTGTACCATTTCACGACGGGAAAGGATCAAATTACGGCGCTGCTTGTTCAGCTTGGCCACCACAAATTTATAACTATGGGTGGTGATGTCATGATTGGACAACCCTTTGAAAGCGGACAAAGACATCGGCAAAAATGCCTCGATTCCAAAAACATCGACTATATAACCGCCCTTGACAGCGCGCATCACATGGCCTTCAAGAATGTCGCCTTCATTAATATCATCAGAAAGCTTCTGCCATCCTTTGATCCTCTCAGCCTTGGCAAACGAGAGGATCAATCGCCCGTGGTCATCTTCGATATTTTCGATCAAGACCTCAATGGACTGTCCGATACTCAATTGGGAGGGATCACGAAATTCCTCAATGGGAACGAACCCTTCAGACTTAAAACCAATGTCAACAATGACCTCTTTGGCGGTAATTGCGGCAATGGTCCCTTTAGACACTTCGCCTTCCTTAATATCCTTTAAGGTGCTGGCGTACAACTCTTCCATTAATGATTTTTCTGCATTCATGGATTTAAAACCTTCTTTCTTTACAGGAATTCTTTGTGCGGCCTTCTCACAAAGTCTGGTAATTATGCCAAAAAGATATCAAATGTCAAATGAAATCTTTTTAACCCTTTTAAGCTAAAGCGTAGATTTTATCTAAGATTCGCTGGGAGGCTTCTTCATAGGTAGGAGCGTCACTGACAAAAAACGGTTCTCCAAAGGTGGCGGACACAGGGCCTCTCTTGAGGAATTTAGTACCGGGCGCCATGACTTGATTGGTCCCCTGCACATAGACAGGCACTATCGGTACGCCGGATTTTATGGCCAAAAACCCGACCCCGGCCTGGGCTTTGGATGGCTCATTGCCGATCCGCCGGGTGCCTTCTACAAAAATCAAAATCACGCGGCCTTCTTTAAAACGCCTGAGCGCTTCTCTCATAGCGACAAAATCCGCCTCACCCCTCTTGACCGGGAAAGACCCTAAATGTGTCAAAAAAAATCCCAAGAGGCCTTTAAATAGTTCTTTCTTGGCCATAAAGTTCAAACGCCTCACCGAACATATGCCTAAAAGAACCGGATCTAAATTACTGATGTGATTGCTGGCTAAAATAAAAGCTCCCTGACGCGGGATGTTGCGGGTTTGATGGGCTGTAAAAGGAAAATACGCCCAGCTTACGACCTTGGTTAGGAAATAGACGATCCAATAAATCATTGAGGGTCTGCCTGTTGCCGGCCGAATTCCAGTATATCTTGTGATCGCTTGAGGCTTTTGGCTTCCGAGTAAATACGCACCAGCGGTTCCGTGCCCGAGGGACGAAACATCAACCAGTCTTCATTGTCACAGATGAGCTTGACTCCGTCGAAATCCTTGACCTCAACGACCTTCCTGCCTAAAACAGAACTGATTGTTTTCAATTTATTTAAATCAATTTTTTTGGCATCCATCGCATAATCCAGCCGCGAATAATAATAACGCCCGAATTCACGCTCCATGTCTTCGACTAATTGCTTAAAATTTCTCTTATTATAAACCATCATCTCCAAAAGCAAAAGCCCGGCCAAGGTGCCGTCGCGCTCGGGGATATAGTTGGGCAAGCCCATGCCTCCGGCCTCTTCTCCACCGGCAACTATTTTTTCGGAAACCATCAGATCTGAAATGTATTTAAAGCCTACCGGTGTTTCGTAAAGTTTACGGCCAAGTTTGCTGGCAATATGATCAAGCATGGTCGTCCCGCACAGGGTCTTGACAATGCCGCCTTCCACCTTACGGTTACGCACCAAATGCAAAATCAAAAGCCCTAAAATCTTCTGGGGAGAAACGAATTCACCTCCCGGCATCACCGCGGCAATGCGGTCAGCATCGCCATCGAGCACATGGCCAAAATCAAACTTTTCTTTCTTCATGCGGTCCATAATGACATGCAGGCATTCGGGAATAGGTTCCGGCTTGCTGCCGTCAAAGCCGGGATTGACATCCTCACGCATAAGGGTGAGCCTGATATCTGTCCCCTTTAATATCTGGAGCATCAAATCACGGCCGCTGCCGTGCATGATATCAGCCAGCACTTTAAATTTAGCTGTCTTCATTTTCTTTAAATTCAGGTAAGCGCGGATAAATTTGACATACTCTTCTTTAAAATCATGTATCACGATCAAGCCCTGATCAACAGCCGCAGCACAACTTAAACTCTTTACCGGCGTTTGCCCCAGATAACTTTCAACGGTATTGGTAATGTCTTTAGAAGCCGCGCCCCCTTGGGCATTTTTAATTTTAATACCATTAAATTTAGCGGGGTTGTGTGAAGCCGTGATCATAATACCGCAAACATTAGAAAGCCCGACAACTCCAAAACTTAAGGCAGGGGTGGGTAAAGAGGTGTCTGAAAGATATGTTTTGATGCCATTGGCCGCAAAAACTTCAGCGAAGCTTTGCGCATATTCGGCGGAAAGAAAACGGTTATCAAACCCAACCGAAGCGGCTTTAAGTAAGACTTGGGGGTTATTTTTATTGACCCAATCAGCCACTGCCTGGGCCACAATACGGACATTCTCAAAAGTAAAGGTGTCTGAAATGACCGCACGCCAACCGTCGGTACCGAATTTAATTTGAGATTTGATATCGCTCATAAAACTCCTTTAATAAGTTTGTTTAACCATACAACCGATAACGTTTAATATACTGGATAACTGCCTTGGGCGTCAAATACCAGATTGATTTCTTCATCTTTAGGCGCTGACGGATATCGCTGGAAGAAATATCAACGGCCGGCATATTGATTTTCAAATAAGGCCAACGCTTAGGATAATTCTTATCAAAGCCAGGGCGGTTTAATATCACCAAATGGGTCTTACTTAAAATGCCCTGCGGGTCCTTCCAGCGGTGGAAGGTCCGTAAATTGTCCGCTCCCATCAATAGATAAAACTTGGACTGAGGGTGCCTGGCTTTCAATTCTTTTAACGTGTCAATGGTATAGGAGACCTGGCCCCGACGCAATTCGCCATCGTACAATTTAAAAGCCTTATTGCCTTTGATGGCTTCTTTGACCATCACTAAACGTTTTCTCGCATCAGGCAAAGGATGGCGGGTTTTAAACGGCGAACAAAGCGCCGGCACAAAGAACACCGCATCAAGCTTCAAAGCCTCCACGGCACTTTGGGCCATCAGCAAATGGCCAAAATGGATGGGATCAAAACTGCCGCCTAAAATTCCAATACGTTTCAAAAAGCCCTCTCAAGTGGTTCCCCGGCCCGGTCAAACACGTACCTGCCCCGTGCCGTAAACTTCGTATTTATAGCTGGTCAAGCCTTCCAAGGCCATGGGCCCGCGCACGTGTAATTTATCAGTGCTGATACCAACCTCTGCCCCGAAGCCGAATTCATAGCCGTCGGTAAAACGGGTTGAAGCATTAACATAAACGCACGCCGAATCCACCGCATCCAAAAAAACCTGCGCTTTATTTTTATCCCTGGTGACAATGGTATCCGAGTGATGCGAACCGTAGGTATTAATATGTTCGATCGCTTGGTCGATATTCTTAACCACTCTCACCGAAAGGATCAAATCCAAATATTCCGTACGCCAGTCATCAACGGTCGCTTTTTTGACCCCAATCTTGACAATGGCGCGTGTGGCTTGGTCCCCCCGTATCTCACAACCGGCTTTTTGTAAATCCTTAATCACCGCAGGTAAGAATTTTCCGGCCACGGCACGATCAACCAGCAAGGTTTCCATAGCATTGCATACGCCGGGCTTTTGCAGCTTGGCGTTTAAGGTGATGGCGCGCGCCATATTCAAATCCGCTTTCCCATGGACATAGACATGACAGAGGCCTTTATAATGCTTGATAACCGGAATGCGCGAATTCTCGGCCACGAAACGGATCAATTCTTCGCCTCCGCGCGGGACAATCACGTCCAAGCACTCATCGAGTTTTAAAAGTTCATGCACCGACTGCCGGTCGGTTGATTCAATCAATTGAAAAGCGTCCAAAGGGACCTTTGTTTTCTTTAACTGGCTTTTTAAAACTCTAAAGATCGCCTTGTTTGAATGAATGGCTTCTCTGCCTCCTTTAAGGATGGCGGCATTGCCGGATTTCAGGCACAGGCCCATGCAATCAGCGGTGACATTTGGCCGCGATTCATAAATAATGCCTACGACACCCAAAGGCACACGAATTTTTTTGATCAAAAGGCCATTGGGCCGGCGAATGGTTTCCAGTAATTGACCAACAGGGTCTTTGAGTTTGGCGCATTCACGCAAGCCGTCTGCCATGGCCAAAATACGTTTAAGATCAAGCGTCAGGCGGTCAACGAGGCTTTGGGAATAATTCGTTTTTGAGGCAGCAGCCAAATCTTTGGCGTTTTCCTTAATTAAATAGGACTGTTGGTCTTTTAAAGCTTGGGCCATCCGCATCAGCGCGTGGTTTTTTTCTTTCGTGCTGATCAAAGCCATTTGATAAGAGGCTTTTTTAGCCGCCTTTGCTATTTTTAAAATGTAAGCGGATAAATTCATACCGTAAAATACGTCCCCATAGGTTCACCGGAAATTATTTTCACCAGGACATTTTGAACATTGCCCCCGGCGATAATACAAGGAATGTGCTCTTCTCTGGCAAGCTTCACAGCATCAATTTTGGTCTTCATCCCACCCCGAGCGAGCTGAATATTCGAGGTGCCTGCCGACGCGCTTATTATTTCAGGGGTGATCTCATTAACTTCCCGGTACACTTCTTTATTAAGATTTAATAAACCGTCAACATCGGAAAGGATCACTAAAAGGTCCGCGTGCAAAAGTTTCGCGACTAAAGCGGAGAGTTTGTCATTATCTCCAAATTTAATCTCCTCTGTTGAGATGGTGTCATTCTCATTAATAACCGGCACAATGCCTTTTTGCAATATTGCATTTAATGTGTGGCGCACATTTAAAGAACGGGCATCTTTGCCAAAATCATCCCAAGTCAATAATACTTGCGCGCACTTCAAATTGACTTTCTTGAACGATTCAATGTAATTAAGCATTAATACCGCTTGACCAATAGCCGCGCGGGCTTGCAGGGCCCCCAAGTCGGTCGAACGTTTAGCCTCCCCCAGCTCACCCATGCCTAACGCGATAGCGCCGGATGAAACCAGAACAACCTCGATGCCATTTTTCCTGTGTAAATGGTCGATCTGTTCGGCTAACGAATTTAATCGCTCTCTTTGAACTTTAAATTTTTCGTCTACAATTTGGCTTGAGCCAAG
>CAZABZ010000047.1:6234-7885 GCA_964483535.1 uncultured Planctomycetales bacterium
CAATAATCTGATAGTTGCCAAAAGTTTATCTAATCCTTCTTTTTCTTTGGCTGAAATGGCGATGATGTCCTTGGTAACTTTACGCTTGAAACGTGTCAGGTTCTTTTTAGCATCCGGCAAGTCCATTTTATTGGCCACCAGTATCCGGTGCTTCTGCAAAAGCTCCTCACTATATAAATCCAATTCTTCGCAAGTCTGATTATAGTCATCAATGGGGTCGCGCCCCTCACTGCCGGACATATCGATCACATGTACCAAAATTTTGGTGCGCTCGGCGTGTTTGAGAAACTGATGCCCCAGCCCCTTGCCTTCATGGGCCCCTTCGATCAAGCCCGGTAAATCCGCCATCACAAAATTCTTTTTTTCATCATCGTCATCTTTGACAATGCCCAAAATCGGGGACTTGGTGGTAAAAGGATAACTGGCAATTTTGGATTTGACCTTGGACACCGCGCAAATCAGCGTTGATTTGCCGGCATTGGGAAATCCCACCAACCCCACATCAGCGATGATCTTTAACTCCAGGCGTATCGTGCGAACTTCACCGGCATGAGGAGGCAATACCGTCCGGTTATGATTATTACCACGGCCTCCCTCACCGCCACGGGCCACAATCACGCTGTCCCCATGCACGTTTAAATCGCGGATCAATAAATCCGTGTCATAATCCCACAGAACCGTCCCCACGGGAACGCGCAAAATACAATCTTCGCCCCTTTTGCCGGTTTTATTATTACTGCTGGCATGGCCGCCGCTTTGGCCCACATAATGCTGTTTGAAGCGGTAATCCAAAAGGGTATGCAAATTGCGGTCCGCCACAAAGACCACATTAGCGCCGCGCCCACCGTCGCCACCATTGGGAATGGGATAACGCGTGTACTTATCGCTATAATGGCTTTCGCAGCCTTTGCCGCCGTTACCAGCCTGGACTTCAATGCGTGCCTGATCAACAAATGCCATGAAAACTCCCCTTACTCCCTCTTTAAAACAAAAATCCCGGTGCCCCGTGAACCAAGCTGGGAGACCGGGATTCTAAACATAGAAGTGATGAACGTTTTAAGCAGTAATTTTTGCAATTTTAACGGTTGTCAAATCCTGACGATGGCCATGGGTACGCGCGGAATCTTTGCGCTTGCGGTACTTATACGCAACGACCTTAGGAGCGCGCATTTGTTTAAGGACCTCGGCCTTAACCTCAACATCTTTCAAATACGGCTGGCCTAATTTAACGTTTTTACCGTCGGAATAAAGCAAAACTTTATCCAGAATGATGCTCTGGCCTTTTTCATAATCCAGACGATTGGCATTAATGATATCGCCTTCGCTGACTTTAAACTGACTATTTCCCACCTGAACCACTGCAAACATAATAACCTCCCTGAATAATATCTTTTCTGAAAGCGGGTATTCTACAATGGAATACCCTAAACGTCAATTTATCTTTACCTTACCCCGGCCTTCACAATACGGACAGTTGTGGAATTCCAGGGATTCGATGGTCTTGCCCGTACGCGCCCGGGTCATTTCCACAAGACCCAACTGGGAGATGCGATTGACCTCGGTCTTAGCGTGGTCTTTGACTAAACCTTCACGCATGGCATTAAGTACCCTGCGCTTGTGTTCTTCACGGTTCATATCGATAAAATCGATA
>CAZABZ010000048.1:0-5663 GCA_964483535.1 uncultured Planctomycetales bacterium
ACTCAAAGGCCGTCCCATGAATTCTTTGTTTTGTAGGCCTTCAATGGCTGCTTGTGCCTGAAGGTCATCAGGCATACTCACAAAACCAAAACCACGTGAATTCTTGCCGGATTTCTTTTTAATACTGACAGAAGCAACGGCGCCAAAGGCCTCAAAAATACTTTTAACATCATTTTCAGTCGCTGAAAATGGCAGATTACCCACAAATATATTCATTGTTTGCCTTTCATTAGTTTATTTTGACTTTGAAAACCAGCTTTTTGACCAAGCCCTTATAGCCTTCATAGGAACACGATGGGCGATGGGCTTCGGTTGGATAAAAAACAGCAAACTCCCCTGCTTGAACGATGAAATCATTGGTCGCGCCGGTTGCTTTAAAAAAATGACAATCACCTTTATTGTCATAATCCGTCAAAGGAACCAAATCTTTCATGCGCGCGGTTTGCATTAATTCCGATCCGCTGACAAGATACTGCACATCCGCATAGATGTGATGCGTTTCAAAACGGTTCTCTGCCGCCGGCTTGGGCGTGTAACTCATAATACGTACAAATAAGTCACGCCCTTGGATGACGGTTTCGCCGTCAGGCAAATGGGCACAATCATGATCAGCAATGAACTTTAAAATAGCTTCGCTCTTGGGGATGGCATAACGCTTTAAATGATTAATGTCATCGGTGATCATACTGCCCCCTGAAAAGTTTTGCGATGGATAATAGAAGTTCCATGCTTTTGGATGGCCAAACGATGGCCTTTCGTTGGATAGCCCTTATGTTTGGCGAACCCATACTGTGGAAAGATTTTATTATAAACACATAAAATACGGTCCCGATAAACTTTGGCTATGATGGAAGCGCAGGCAATGGATAAAGATTTACCGTCGCCTCCTACAATTGTCTGGTATTGATACGGCAATTTGGTCCTGAAAATATTCCCGTCAATTAAAAGCACGACCTGATGGGAGAAAGTCTTATGCAATACTATTTCCTGGGGCATGCGGTGGATCAATTCTTTAATAGCTATTTCCATTGCCAGGTGTGAGGCATTGAGGATATTGACAATATCAATTGTCTTTTCGCTTATAGTGCCGATACCAACATAGGCTTTTTCAAGAATTTCGTGGAAAGCCGCTTCACGCGCCTTTGCCGACATTTTTTTTGAATCATTAATAGGGTTCTTGAAATCGAAATGTTTCAAACACACCGCCGCTGCCACTACTGGTCCTGCCAATGGCCCACGGCCGGCCTCGTCCACTCCTAAAATAAAACGCAAGCCTTTGTTCCGGGCTTGCGTTTCATAATGGAGCATATCTGCTTTGGCAGACATCAGTTTTATGATTGAACTGTTTGATCAACTTGAACGCGGGCTTTTTTGCCCAAACGGTCACGCAGATAATATAATTTCGCGCGTTTGATAACGCCTTTGGAAACGACTTCAATTTTATCGATCACCGGGGAATTGACCGGAAAAGTTCTCTCCACGCCTTCACCGAAAGAGATTTTACGCACGGTAAAAGCAGCGCCTAAACCGACACCTGTCTTTTTGATCACAGTCCCTTCAAAAGGATGGATACGGATCTTATCGGCTTCTTTGACCTTGATCTTCATTTTTACGGTATCGCCAACGTCAAACACCGGAATGTCTTTACGTATATTTTTTTCACTGACTGAAGCCATTTTTTCAAGACTACTTGCTATCATTTCAAACTCCTTACTTGTCTAATAAATCGGGCCGGACCTTTTTAGTCTTGGCCAAAGCTTTTGAATTTCGCCATGTTTCTATGGTTTTATGATTGCCAGATAATAACACATCAGGCACTTTTATTCCACGAAAATCTGCCGGCCGCGTGTACTGCGGTCCCTCCAGCAAATTGCCTTCAAAGGACTCGTTAAGAAGGGATTCTTCCTTGCCTAAAACACCCGGGACCAAGCGTGTTATGGCATCAACAATGACCATGGCCGGGATCTCTCCCCCGGTCAGGACGTAGTCTCCAACTGAGATTTCTTCATCCACCAGAAGCTCGCGTACGCGCTCGTCTATCCCTTCGTAATGGCCACAAATAATAATCAAATTTTTGGCTTTGGTCAAGCGTTTTGCGTGAAATTGTGAAAAAGGCTTGCCTGCCGCGGATGTGGAGATCACGATTGCTTTACGTTTGCCTTTAATGGCTTTGACCGCGTCGAATAAGGGTTGCGGCATCATCACCATGCCCGGCCCACCGCCAAATGGACGGTCGTCGACTTTACGGTGCTTCTTGTCATCGGTATAATCACGCAGGTCGTGCACATGGATCGCGACTTTCTTTTTTTCCTGGGCGCGTTTAAGAATGGACTCATTGAATACAGGACCAAACATGTCCGGAAAAATAGTGATAATGTCGAAACGAAGCATAGCCATTCATCCTTATCTAATTTTACAAAGTTGCTAACAATTCAGAATTATAATTTGTCAAAAATTCTTTTTGGAACTGGGCATATTTGTCGGCTTCAATGGCCGCACGGATACGCCCCATTAGTTTAATATAAAAATACAAATTATGATAGCTCATCAAACGCACACCGGTAATTTCATTCATGTTCAATAAGTGGCGAATATAGCAGCGGGTATAATTCTTGCAAACCGGGCAATCGCAATCTTCGTCTAAGGCCCTTAAATCCTTAGTAAATTCCTTGTTGCGGATATTTAGCTTGCCATTATTTGTAAAAGCACTCCCATGTCTTCCATAACGGGTCGGCACTGAGCAATCAAACATATCTATACCCAAGCCCACTGCCCTCACAATTTGGTCGGGAAGGCCTATGCCCATAAAATAACGGGGTTTATCTTTTGGCAAATAAGGAATGACCCAGTTTAGGGTTTCAAACATTTCTTTGACTGTCTCTCCCACGCTGACCCCTCCGATGGCATAGGCATCAAGATTTATTTGCAATAACTCTTCCGCAGACTGACGGCGCAAATCCTCATAGGTCGCGCCCTGCACAATGGCAAATAGACGCTGGCCCCGTTCATGCATGCCGGTTTTATGAAAATGTTCTTTGCAGCGTTTGGCCCAGGATGTCGTACGCTTTACGGCCCGGATTGCCTTTCTGTGTTCGCAGGGATACGGGGAACATTCATCTAAAGGCATGACCATGTCAGAGCCTAATACGTTTTGGATATCCATTACTTTTTCGGGTGTGAAAAAATGCATGCTGCCGTCAATATGGGAACGGAATTTGATGCCGTCATCCGTAATTTTACGGAATTTGGTCAGACTAAAAGCTTGATATCCGCCGCTGTCCGTGAGAATGGGTTTGTCCCAATTCATGAATTTATGCAAGCCCCCTGCGTGTTCCATGATATCTAAGCCCGGCCGAAGGTATAAATGATAGGTATTGGAAAGCACAATTTGGGACTGCATGTCATGAAGATCAACGCTCGACATGGTTTTGACGGTCGCGGTCGTTGCCACAGGCATAAAAAACGGCGATTGGACCACCCCGTGCGGTGTCGTGACCACTCCCCTGCGGGCATCTGTTTGTGGGTCTTTTTTTATGAGTTTAAAAAAGTTCATATTTAAATTATCAACATTGCGTCCCCATAACTATAAAAACGGTAACGCTCTTTAATGGCTTCTTGATATGCCTTCATTACTAAATCGTACCCACCGAAGGCGCATACCAGCATCAACAGAGTGCTGTATGGCAGATGGAAGTTGGTTATCAGCGCGTCAACCATCTGAAATTTATGGCCCGGATAAATAAATATATCGGTACTGCCGGTATATACCTTACGGCGGGCCACACATTCGAGCACACGGCAGCTGGTTGTTCCCACAGCTACTATAGGCTCAAGATTCTTTTTGGCCTTCAGGATACTTTTTTGTACCGCCGGCTTGATACTGTAAGACTCCGTATGCATCAAATGAGCACGAATATCAGTGCATTCAACAGGTTTAAATGTCCCATAATTAATGTGTAAGGTCAACTCTAAAAATTGATGGCCTTGAGTTTTTAACTTTTTTATTAATTCCTTAGAAAAGTGCAGTCCCGCGGTCGGAGAAGCCACAGACCCGGGTTGCTTGGCATATACAGTTTGGTAATCTTTACGGTCACGAGGAGTATCCGGCCTTTTAATATACGGCGGCAACGGGATATGCCCCACTTTTTGTAGATACCGGGTAATATTCTTTTTATTGAAGCGCACAATGCGTTTTTCTTTGTTCTCAAGGATGGCGCTGATGCCCGGCCCAAAATTTATTTCTTCACCTTCACGTATTTTTTTAAGAGGCCGCAGTAAAACTTCAAATGAATATCCATCTTTTAAAGGATTCAATAAGAATACTTCCACGGCCCCGCCGGTGGCTCTATGCCCCCATAAGCGCGCCGGGATCACCTTGCTGTTGTTGACAACCAAATGAGCATTGGCCGGTAAATAATTATTCAAATGATTAAAAGTGTCATGGCGGATGGTGCCGTCAGCGCGATCAATGATCAAAAGACGGGCCCGGTCTCGACGGAGCACAGGCGTCTGGGCTACCAAATTTGAAGGCAGCTGATAAAAGTAAGACTGCAGTTTAAAGAGATCACTTGGGATGGATCTCATGATAGTCCATGAGTACGGATTGCGGATAATAGTAAGCGAGAATTTGTTGATAGTTGAATTGTTGCTTGGCCATGCCTAAAGCGCCCCATTGGCACATGCCTACCCCATGCCCCCAACCTTTACCGATGAAATCCACATAATAGGCATGCATGACAATTTCATAATTATTACTCATAAGCACGTTAGGGCCCATGAGGTCACGGAAATCTTTACCCTTAATAATAAGCTCTTGGCCATTTTTCTGGGTGATCTTCAAATTTTCAATACGCTCACTGCGGTCGCGATCGATGATAGAGATGTCTTTAATGCTGCCCACTTTATATCCGTGAAGATTAAGCGCGTCTTGGATATCTTTAAGACGGAAATTTTTTTTCCAATGCGAATGCGGAGCATTTTTGCAAAATGAGCATGGCACGCCTCTTAGCGGCGGTATATCCGGAAGTTTCCATAATTCTTGCGCATCCTCAGTCATGCCCCCACAGTTGGCATGAAAATACGCCGGTATGATTTGATTATTGTAGGTCAACACTTGTCCCTTCGTGTAATCAACGGCCAAATCCGTCCGGTATCGCTCGGAGTCGCGACCTCCGTAAACCTGGGAATAAATATCATTGGTTACATCGTAAGGTTTACCGGCGGGACTGATGGAATACAAAGCATAGGTGCGCGCGGCAACGGCCTGGGCTTTTAATGCCTCCATCGGCCAATGGTGCGAAACCTCATGATAAAGCACTCCTTTAATATAATCTTCGACATTGATATTGTTGACTACAGTAATGCGGTTGTCCGAAGTACGAATAAATGTGACATCTCCCCTAAAGGGGCGCTCATCGATCAGAATGGAAGCATCTCTGGAAGGTTCAATGGTCAAATGCTTTGATGGATAAACATGCAGTCCTACTAAAATACCGCGGTCTAAAAGCCTTACCTTGCTTTCTCCCAAAGAGGCCCCTTTGCCGATGATCTCTCCTGAGGACATGTCCCGAATGCGATAAGAGCCATGAATGGCCAGGTCCAGCTCCCTGGAATCACGCACGATGGCCACCCGCACTAATTCAGGCAGATTGGACCTTACGGAA
>CAZABZ010000048.1:5763-7861 GCA_964483535.1 uncultured Planctomycetales bacterium
TCGCAGTTGCTCGCCGGACGCGCGCAGTTGATCGGCATTGGGCTTTTGGGCCTCTACAACAGCGACAATGCCTAAACTTATGGATAAAATTAAAAACAGAACAATGTTTTTTTTCATTTTTTACCGAAGAAGTACATGACAGCGCTAAGTATTATGCTTAATAAAATACAGGTAGTTAATGGAAAATAAAAGCTAAAGTTTGTTTTTTTGATAAAGATATCTCCGGGCAGTTTGCCGACCCCTGGGATTTTACCGGCCATTGTCATAAGAAGTCCGACGATGATCAAAACAATACCGATAAAAACAATAGATTTCCCTAGATCACTCATGACTTTGGCTGTTTAGTGGCTTCTTTAAGCGCGCTGAGATGCTCGATCGCTATTGGAGTCAATTCCCTGCCGCGCGTGGTACGGCGTAAAAAACCGGCTTTTAAAAGATAGGGTTCGATCACATCTTCAATCGTATCTGTTTCTTCATTTAAAGTCGCGGCCAATGCTTCAATACCGACAGGACCGCCATTGTATTGTGTTTTCATGATCGTTAATAAACGCCGGTCTAATTCATCAAGCCCTTGGGCGTCGATCCTTAAGGCGCGCATGGCCTCATCGACCACTTTTAAATCAATATGATTTTTATTTGAATTGACCTGCGCATAGTCGCGGCAGCGGCGTAAAAGCCGGTTAGCAATGCGCGGGGTGCCACGGGACCGCCGGGCCATGGCTAAACAAGCGTCGGAATCCACTTCCACATTGAGTTTCCCCGCTGAAGTGGACACGATGCTGGCCAAATCATTTTCACCATAAAATTCCAAATGATAAAAAATCCCGAAACGGTCCCGTAAAGGTGTGGTCAAAAGGCCGCTGCGGGTCGTGGCCCCTATAAGAGTGAAAGGCTTTAAATTAAAATTTATAGTCTTGGCATAAGGGCCTTTATCCACAATAAAATCAATTTTAAAGTTTTCCATGGCCGGGTACAAAAATTCTTCGACAGTTTTGGAAAGCCGATGGATTTCATCAATGAAAAGGACGTCCCCTTTTTCCAAATTGGTGAGGATCCCAATGAAATCACCGGCACGATCAATGGCAGGGCCTGAGGTGACGGTAATGCGGCTGTTCATTTCGTTGGCTATGATATGCGCCAGAGAGGTTTTTCCTAAACCGGGTGGCCCTGAAAAAAGAGTATGTTCTAATGGTTCACCGCGCTTTTGAGAGGCGGTAATGGCTACTTTCAAGCCGTTGACTAACTCCGGTTGACCTATAAAATCAACGAGACGACCAGGACGCAAAGATAAACTGACAACCTGGTCCTCTTCGGTTTCCTGATTTAAAACTAGTCTCTTGATTTCTTCCATAGAATTACTATGCTAGGTACTCATTCAAGCAGAAAGCGCCTCGTTTGCCGGGTTATGCATGATCTCAATGTCTTCAAATGGACGGTGCTGCACTGTGATGATTTTTTTGAGTCGAGTCAGCTCCAAGACCGCGACAAAGGTGCAAACGACTTCTATTTTGCAGGTTGAACGACGGAAAATGGCCGTAAGAGACATCCGTGGATTTTCAGTTAAAAGATGCAATAGTTCATGGATTTTACCTTCGATGGTGTATTCTTCCTGCGAAACCTGGTAATCTTTCTTTTCAGGAACGTGTTTTAACGCTTCTGAGAAGGCGTTAATTAAATCGAAAAGAGTGGCCTCAAAGAAAACTTCCTGGGCGTCTTCTTTTATTTCATTGAGTTTTTCTTCATCAACCAAGCGGCCGAATAAATTTTGCCGGTACATCTCTTTTGACTTAAGCCCTTCGGCGATCAGCTTGAACTGTTCATATTCTTTAAGACGATCAACTAATTCCTGACGAGGGTCCACTATCTCAGGACCGGCCAGAGGATCCGGAGGCAGGAGCATTTTGGACTTGATCTGCATCAAACTTGCCGCCATGACCAGAAAATCCCCCACCACATCCAGGTCCAGCATCTTCATCATTTTTATGTATTCCATGTATTGATCCGTGATAACGGCAATGGGAATATCGCAGATATCAATATCATTTTTCTTGATTAAATACAGTAAAAGGTCCAGAGGGCCTTCAAATTTTTCAAGATG
>CAZABZ010000049.1:0-7822 GCA_964483535.1 uncultured Planctomycetales bacterium
ATTATTGGGACGTGCATGTGGCATGGCTGGCGAATAAAAATCTTACCCTGGTTCTGGCCTATACCGAAACTGGAAGATTTGCTACTTCTGGCAATACAAAGATCGGGTTGGGTAGCGGACCTGTTTTAAGCGCACAATATGCGTTCTAATTGATGGGCTAAAGAACTCCCCTAACCCCTCTTTTTTAATAGAGGGGAAGGGGGAGTTGGAAAGATAACGGAGGATACATGCCGGAAAATAAGAAATCAGGTTTTAAAAGTCTTCTAGATATTATTTCAAATTTTGTTTCCGGGAGTAAGAAATCATTACCCGCGGAAGAGCAATCAATCGAAAGGAGCAGCAAAGTGAGCAAAAACGACGCAAAATTAAGACCGGAAACACTCGCCTTACATGGCGGACAGGAGGCGGACCCCACGACAGGGGCCCGGGCCGTACCTATCTATCAAACCACGTCCTATCAGTTTAAGAATACGGACCACGCCGCAAACCTTTTTGGGTTGCGTGAATTTGGGAACATATACACCCGTCTCATGAATCCTACCAGCGATGTCTTTGAAAAAAGAGTCGCGGCCTTAGACGGCGGTGTTGGGGCGTTGGCCGTTGCCAGCGGACAGTCTGCCATTACCCTGGCGCTGTTGAACATCGCCCAGGCCGGGGATGAGATTGTTTCAGCGGATAATCTCTACGGTGGTACGTACAATCTTTTCCATTATACCTTTGCAAGGTTAGGGGTGAAGGTCAACTTTGTGAAGTCGAACGACTTGGCGGCCCTTGAGAGCGCGATTACACCTAAAACCAAAGCAGTTTACGCGGAGTCTATCGGTAATCCCAAGCTTGACGTGGCTGATCTGGAGGGTATTTCCAAGATTGCCCATAAACACAACATTCCTTTTGTCCTGGACAACACGGTTTCACCGTATTTGTTAAGACCGTTTGAACATGGCGCGGACATTATCGTCTATTCCGCGACCAAGTTCATTGGCGGTCATGGGACCAGTATTGGCGGGGTCATTGTTGATTCCGGGAAATTCAACTGGGAAAACGGCAAGTTTCCGCTTATTGCAGGACCGGAACCAAGTTACCACGGTATTAACTTCGTCGAGGCGTTAAGGCCATTGGGCAATATTGCCTACATTATCAAGGCGCGTGTAACGCTGTTGCGGGATATTGGTCCAGCGTTATCTCCGTTTAACTCATTTCTATTCCTTCAAGGATTGGAGACTTTACACTTACGTCTGCCACGACATTCCGAAAATGCCTTGAGCGTGGCGAAATACCTAAAGAAGCATCCCAAGGTCAGCTGGGTGAATTATCCGGGGCTTGATGATAGTCCTGAAAAGGAAAGGGTGAAGAAGTATTTGCCCAAGGGAGCTGGCGCTATCTTGGGGTTTGGTATTAAAGGCGGGTTGGAAGCTGGGAAGAAGTTCATCGACTCATTAGAGTTGATTTCCCACTTGGCTAATGTCGGGGATGCCAAAACCCTTGCCATCCATCCGGCAACAACCACACACCAGCAACTTTCCCCGGAAGAGCAGCTTTCAACCGGAGTAACACCTGATTTTATCCGTTTATCTATCGGTATTGAGCACGTCGATGATATTATCGCGGATATTGAGCAGGCTTTAGCGAAATCGTAAGTTAAGCCCCGCCAGGGCGGATGGCCCAAGCGGCGGGGTCCTAAAAGGAGAGGAATTTATGTCTAAAATATTCTCAGATATTACTAAAACCATTGGCAGTACACCACTAGTTAAATTAAATCGAATTACCGAAGGGAGTGAGGCAACGGTACTGGTAAAACTCGAATCCTTTAATCCTCTTTCGAGTGTCAAGGACCGGTTGGGGATTGCGTTAATTGAGGATGCGGAAAAGAAAGGGCTTCTTAAAAAAGGCACAGTCATTATCGAGCCTACCAGCGGCAATACGGGTATTGCCTTGGCCTTTATTGCAGCCGCGAAAGGTTACAAGCTGATCCTTACCATGCCGGACACTATGAGTCTTGAGCGAAGACAGCTGCTTAAGATTTTTGGAGCTGAGTTGGTTTTGACTGAGGGGGCCAAAGGCATGAAAGGAGCTATCGAAAAAGCCGATGAACTTGCTCGGGTGACACCAAATAGTTTTGTGCCTCAGCAGTTTAATAACCCGGCGAATCCCGAGATCCATCGTAAGACCACAGCCGAGGAAATCTGGAAAGATACTGATGGTAAGGTTGATATCCTTATTTCTGGTATCGGCACGGGTGGGACCATTACAGGGGTGGCCGAGGTCATTAAAAAAAGAAGGCCGGGTTTTAAGGCGATTGCCGTTGAACCTGATGCTTCTCCGGTGTTGTCTGGAGGCGCTCCCGGGCCGCATAAGATCCAGGGAATTGGTGCGGGGTTTGTCCCGAAGGTCTTGAACCGGGAGATCATTGATGAAATTATTCGTGTCACCAATGAAAACGCCGGAGAGACTGCCCGTCAGGTGGCGAAGCTCGAAGGTATTCTTGTCGGGATTTCGAGCGGGGCTGCTCTGTGGGCGGCGCTTGAGGTTGCTAAACGCAAAGAAAATAAAGGGAAAACTATTGTTGTTGTTCTGCCGGATACAGGGGAACGTTATTTGACAACGTGGCTTTTCCAAGAGGTTAAGGTATGACGAACAAAGCCGTAATTAGAAAGTGACGTAATGATGGGGATTAGAATAGGAATTAACGGTTTTGGCCGTATTGGCCGACTGGTTCTTCGTGCGATTTGTGGTCAGGGTCTATTAGGCAAGGAGATCGACGTTGTTGCCGTTGTTGATGTTTCGGCTGATGCCGATTACTTTGCCTACCTGATCCAGCACGATTCCGTTCATGGGGCCTTTGAGCATCAGGTGTCGGCAGTCAAAGGCAATGCCTTATTAAAAGATGCTGATCTATTGATCGTTGATGGTCATAGAATTAAGTGTTTGGCTGCGCCCAAAGAGCTATCCCATCTGCCTTGGAAGGATATGGACGTTGATCTTGTTATTGAATCGACGGGGTTGTTTATAGAAAACGGGCGGGTTGACGGACATCTTCAGGCCGGGGCCAAAAAAGTCCTTATTACTGCCCCGGTGCAGGGAGAGGTGAAGACGATAGTGATCGGCGTCAATGAACACGAATACGACTCCGGGAATCACCATATTATTTCAGCAGCCAGCTGCACAACGCATTGTTTGTCCATGCTTCTTCGGGTCTTGACCCAAGAGGGCATCGGTATTGAAACGGGCCTTGTGACAGCCATTAACAGTTATACTGCCAGTCAGAAGATTACAGACGGTTTTTCAAGAAGAGATTGGCGTAGCGGTCGTGCCGCTGCTGGGAATATTATTCCATCGAAGACAAGCGCCTCCAAGATTGCGCTGGATGTTTTTCCGCAACTGCGTGGGAAGCTCTCTGGCATATCGTTTCGGGTCCCTACATTGGACGTGTCTGTTGTTGATCTGACCTTCCGCTCAGTGAGAGACGCGTCGATCAGGGAAATTGACGCTCTGATGAAGACGGCATCGCAGACCTATCTTAATGGATATTTAGGATATACGAATGAGGAGCTTGTATCGACCGATTTCGTGCAAAACAGCCATTCTTCGATATATGATTCATTAGCCACCATTCAGAGTAATGTCGAGGAAGATCGACGTTTGTTTCGTCTGGTGTCTTGGTATGACAATGAATGGGGGTATTCCAACCGTATTGTTGACCTGGTTCGATATATAGGTTTAGAAAGAAACCAGGCAGCTGGGCGTCTACAGCTTGTCGAAGACAAAATATAATAAATCTCCGGAGTAGATACATGGGCCTGAACAAGGAACAACTTCAGCGGTATAAGCGTCATACCGTCATGAAGGAAATCGGTATTCAGGGGCAGGAGAAAATCTGCGCTTCAAAAGTGCTGGTCATTGGAGTTGGAGGGATCGGATCACCTGCGGCGTTATATTTGGCTGCCGCTGGGATTGGAACAATCGGTTTGGCTGACGGGGACAAGGTCGATGTTTCAAATTTACAGAGGCAGATCATACATTCTGCCTGCGATATTGGGCGCTTAAAAACAATCAGTGCCAAGGAAAGAATAGCAGCGATCAATCCTGATGTTAAGGTTGTGACATATGATACATGGGTGGATGATTCAAATATCGCTGATATTATTAAAGATTACGACTTTATTATTGATGGAACGGACAATTTTGTAGCCAAGTTCCTTATCAATGACGCGTGTGTCATTGGGAAGAAGCCGTTCTCTCATGGTGGGGTGATGGCGTTTGTTGCCCAAACCATGACCTATGTGCCGGGTTCAACGTGTTATCGTTGTGTCTTTACAGCACCGCCGCCGATTGGAGAGTTACCAACATGCGCCGAAATGGGCGTTTTAGGGGCTGTCGTTGGTATACTTGGTACGATCCAGGCGACAGAGGCATTGCGCTATCTGGTTGGGGCAGGGGAGCTTTTGTTAAACCGGCTTTTGATTTTTGATGCTTTGGGAATGTCTTTTAGGACTGTAAAATTTATAAGGAATCTCAAGTGTTCGACTTGCGGAGTGAATTATTTTAACAATTAGCAATATCCTTTCACTCAACTCAATTTATAATTGATTGCGGGGGGTTGGGGGGAGAATTAGGGCAATTATAATCCTGTTGTAAAATTGCTAATCTGAGGGCGTTCCTATTTGAATAAACGACCATTTTTGCAATAGATAAAAAGTGACTGATTTTCCTGTATAAATTTCTATGCCCATTTTTCAACAGAAGTCTGTTACATTCCCAATTCCTTAAGATTTTTTTATTTGATTAATTTTATTATTGTATTATTATATTCGTCGACAAATGAGATTTACCGATTCCCCCAATCGGATTAATTGTCCAAAATTCCCCCAGTTGTTTTTTAATTCTATTAATCATTCATTAATGGGGGTGCTCCATGAAAAAACAGACTATCGAAGTGTCAACAAGCCTTGTGCCGGCAGAAATTATTCAAAGCAAGATTTATTTAATTCGAGGACACAAGGTCATGCTCGATAAAGAATTGGCGGAACTTTATGGAGTGCCAACGAGGGAATTAAAACAGCAGGTCCGTAGAAATTTAAAGCGATTTCCAGCAGATGACTTTATGTTTGAGTTGACTTGGGAAGAGGCGGATTCTTTAAGATCACATTTTGTGACCTTAAAAAGAGGGGAACATATTAAATATCTGCCTTTTGCCTTTACAGAACAGGGGGTTGCCATGTTATCCAGTGTTTTGAACAGCGATAGGGCTATTGAAATTAATATTCAAATTATGCGTGTATTTACAAAATTACGGGAAATTATGATCAGTCATAAAGACCTGGCCCGTAAAATAGAAGACCTTGAGCGCAACTTTCAAGAAAAATTCCAAGAGCACGACAAGAAGATCATTCTTATATTTAACGCCATTAAAGAATTGTTGACGTCAAAAGCAGAAGCTGAAAAGAACCGGGGACCAATGGGGTTTATTCCTCCTAGATCGCCAGATACTGTTAATAAATTTAAAAGGAAATGAACGGCATTTAAGGGTTTATTAAATACAGTCTAATATTTTTTGGAATTTATCGTATTGTTTTTCTTTTGGTAATGCGGCGATGCTTCGTAATTTATGTTCGTTCCAGAAATTGCTTTGCCGCGGGTTAGTAATATTTTGAATGTAATTAATAATTCGTTGGTCTAGTTTGAGTAGATTTAGCATTTGATGTATCCTGACACGAGAAACGCCAAGTTGCTGGCCTACTTTTTTCAATGTTTGAAAAGCTGAATCTTCATATATTTTTTGATATTTTAAAGCAATTGTGATCGGATTTGGTTTACAAACAACCGGCCGATGCTCCTTTATAAGGCGTTTGGTGATGCGTTTATCGGTGCAGATACCATAAGGAGCTTTGCCTTCAACAATCTGTAACCGTTTGTCCTTATTGAAGATAAAGTGGATCGGGACATGTATTGTAAGCACCTTGGGAGTTCGCTCAGTTACAGGATCGGGGAGCCATAAACAAGAAACCCACCTTTTTAGGTGGGTTTTCTTGTTTATGTTCCTTTTTGAGTGAGGGGTCGAAGTGAGCCCTGCTTATAAACGGCGACGAATAGGAGCCGTTTATAGGGCGAGGGTCTGACCTGAAGGGAGAGAGCGATAGCGAACGACCGGAAGGCAACGAGCCCTCGCGGGGGAGTTATTTAATAAAAAAGGCCATCGATTTTTGATGGCCTTTTTTATTTGATTATTTCCTATCGTCGGATTATTATATTGTCTATCAAATAAGTTTCCCCGATTCCCCCAATCGGATCAATTGTCAAAATTCCCCCAATTGTTTTTAATTCTATTAATCATTCTTTAACTGGGGGTGCTCCATGAAGAAACAAATTGTCAAAGAGCCAACAAGCCTTGTGCCTGTAGAAATTATTCAAAGCAAGATTTATTTAATTCGAGGCCATAAGGTTATGCTGGACAAAGAACTATCAGAGCTTTATGGCGTTTCAACTAAGCGGCTAAAAGAACAAGTTCGTAGGAACCTTAAGAGATTTCCTGAGGATTTTATGTTTGAATTAACATGGGAAGAGGCGGAATCTTCAAGGTCGCAAATTGCGACCTTGAAGAAAGGGGGAAATGTTAAATATTTACCTTTTGCTTTCACGGAGCAAGGCGTTGCTATGTTATCCAGTGTTTTAAACAGCGACAGGGCTATTGAAATTAATATTCAAATTATGCGTGTTTTTACAAAATTACGGGAAATGATGATCAGCCATAAAGACCTGGCCCGTAAAATAGAAGACCTTGAGCGCAATTTTCAAGAGAAATTCCAAGAGCACGACAAGAAGATCATTCTTATATTTAATGCCATTAAGGAGTTGTTAGCAGATAAAGAAGAAGCGGTCAAGAAGCGTGGGCCGCTGGGTTTTATCCCGCCTAAACTGCCAGAAACCGATAATAAATCTAAAAGGTAACGATTTTGGTGCGATTCCTGGGCGTTTTTAAGGTTTTGAAGCGTTTATACTGCCATAAAAGCCCGTAGTCAGACGACTGACCGGGGAGCCATAAACAAGAAGCCCACCTTTTTAGGCGGGCTTTCTTGTTTATGTTTCTTCATGAGTGAGGGGTCGAAGTGAGCCCTGCTTATAAACTGCGAGGGATACGAGCAGTTTATAGGGCGAGGGTTTGACCTGAAGGTTGAACGCGATAGTGTTCAACCGGAAGGCAACGAGCCCTCGCGGGGGAGTTATTTAATAAAAAAGGCCATCGATTTTTGATGGCCTTTTTTATTTGATTATTTTCTATTGTCGGATTATGATGTTATCTATCAAATAAGTTTCCCCGATTCCCCCAATCGGATCAAGTATCAAAAATTCCCCCAAATTTTTTTTAATTTCCTAATCATTTCTAACTTGGGGGGATCCATGAAAAAACAAGCCATCGAAAAATCAGCAAGTCTGGTGCCGGTTGAAATCATCCAAAATAAGATTTATTTGATTCGTGACCATAAGGTCATGTTTGATAGGGATTTGGCAGAACTTTATGAGGTCTTAACGAAATATTTAACCCGTCAAGTTAGAAGAAACATTGAACGCTTTCCAGATGATTTCATGTTCCAGTTGACCAGGCAGGAGGCTAATTCTTTAAGGTGCCAAATTGGCACCTTAAAGAGAGGACAACATTATAAATATTTGCCATATGTATTTACTGAGCAGGGCGTAGCAATGCTGTCAAGTGTGCTTAATTCTAAGCGAGCTATTCAGGTTAATATCCAAATAATCCGGGTTTTTACTAACTTACGGGAAATGATGATCAGCCATAAAGACCTGGCCCGTAAAATAGAAGACCTTG
>CAZABZ010000050.1:0-4901 GCA_964483535.1 uncultured Planctomycetales bacterium
TGGAAGCAGACAAGAGACAAAGAATTTAATGGAATTTTTCCTTAATTTTCTTCTGAGTAAAAAAGAGAATCAAGGTGGCATTTAGAAGAAAATCCCACGAGGTGAGGAACACAAAGGATAACAGAGCTAGATTTATTTTAATGCCAGTGGTATTTTTTACCATCAATTCAATAAGTTCTGGATGAGTATGAAAATATTTATAGCTGTATCCAAAGGATATAAGGGCATGCTTCCAGGGGAGCGTAAGAATATTCATTATAAAAAGAATTATGGCCAGTTTCCTCCCCCAATCTTTCAGTTGCCAGATTCCAATGCCGGCCGTGATGAGTAATATTCTTCCCAGCCAAGAGAGGATAAATCGCAACATAATCAGAGACGGGGGCAGGTACTGAAAAGCATACCAATAATATTGAGCATCAAGAAGGTATCTTAGGCACCAAAGGCAGTTAATGAAGATAAGAATAACACAGAAAGAGATACCGAAAGATCTCGTCATAATATAATTTTATTTTAAATTGTATAATTTGATTTGTAAATTATTATTATAATGATTAGTCGAAGGATGTTTCCCGCTTATCCTGTCAATTCTTTAAGGGTTTGATTCAAAGCAAATCCCGGCAGGGGCCACTAATTTTCAATTAGTTAGTTTTTATCAGTGTTTATTATAAATAAAATCAACATGTCATCTCATATTCCAACGGCATTAAGAATTATACGTGGTTCGCGTAGGTATAACGCATGGCTTTATAGTAATATTGCAAACCATTTAAATGGTTTAGTTTTGGATATCGGCAGCGGTTTAGGGGACATCGCCTGCCAGTTCGTTAACCCATCCATTGAAGAAGTCATCCTTTCAGACAATGCCCGGGATATGCTCCAGGCGCTCAAAGAAAAACCTTTACCGTTAAAGAAATACCGCATCACTCACCTAGATATTACCGATACGCAGATTCTCGTCGACTATCCTTCCGGCATTGCAGACACCATCACTTGTATTAACGTTTTGGAACATATCTACGATGATGTCACAGCCCTTAAGCACATGAAATATTTGCTTAAAAAGAGTGGAAAGATCGTAATTTTTGTTCCAGCCTTGCCTGCCATTTATGGGACCCTTGACACTTATCTGGAGCATTACCGCCGCTATACGAAAGAAAGTCTCCGCGCTGTTCTTGAACAGGCAGGGCTCACTGTTAAGGGTGCGTATTACATGAACATGTTTGGAATTTTAACATGGTTTTTTGCTGGCTGTATTTTAAGACAAAAAAAGTTTCATAAGGAGTCATGCCATATGTTGGACCGCATAGTGCCGTTTTTAAGAGCCTTGGAAGATTTAGGATCCCCGGTCTTGGGGCAGTCGTTAATTATGGTGGGACAGGCATAGGAATTGTATAGTGGTACTTTAGGCCGCTGTTTCGACCGGCTAAAGGTAATTTTGAACGGTATAACCGCTTTTAAGCTAAAAGTTCTCTGTATTATCCGGTTGGGGCTACCAAGGCATTTCCGACGGTGTTTGTAAGAAACTGGTTTTTACGTAAAAATATGGTAAATTTTAAGTAGGAGCAGGAGATTGTTCTTTAAGAGTCCTGGTTTAATGATAAAGGCTAACCAGCAGTAATGTTGGGGCGCAAAGCGACAGCTCCGATAATATCGGAGGGCTGCGTTGCCATGAAATAAAAAACCCTAAAGGTTAACCTTTGGGGTTTTTTTATGTTTCCCGATCAGTTCATAGTTATAAATACAAAAAAGATAATTGGCGTAGCCATTTTTTATCTATGTTTATTTTTTGTATTTTTTGAAAGTACAACATCTGCCGCAATGAAGCATAAGAACCAAATTTCCGATAATGTTGCTGTAAAGATCTTAGTTTGTGAAGCGGCGAACCAGGGTTTAAAGGGAATGATTTGTGTTGGGGAAGTTATACGACACCGCAATAGTGTAAAAGGTTTTTGTGATTATAAATTAAAGCATATAATGACTGAACCAAAAGCTATATGGAAAATGGCTGAAAACGCCTGGGAATTATCAGCCCATACAAACTACACAAAAGGGGCGGACCATTTTGAAAATGTTCATGAGTTTGGAATACCCTGGTGGGCCAAAGATTGTGTTAGAATATATGAATATAAGGACCATGTATTTTATAAAGAAGTTTATTATCAATAATTTTCATGCCTTAAAAAAATAGTTGATTAGTGGTGGTTTTTGTTGGGACTAGCCATACGATGTTCAAAACTCCTCCCATACGCAAGAAAAGGCCCGTGTTTTGGAGGCGTCTTTAGCTAAAAGTTTGTTTTTATTTAAAATATGTTATCCTTTATTAGGGGGTATTTAGACCCCTTTTTTGGAGATAAACCAGATGCGTATCTATGCAAAAATAATCATTTTATCGTTGGGCCTATCAATCATCCCGTTGATCCTTGTGGCCGGGGTTTTTCTTTATAATACCCAAAAAGAATTAAAGGGGGAGATTTATGAACGGCTCAACGCAGTCTCAGTACTTAAGAAAAATAAACTGGAAACTTTTTTTAGTTCCAGGAAAGAAGACTTAAGGGCCATTCAAGGATTTTTAGATGTCGAAATAAACCTTCCGACATTACAGGAATTTGATCGGGACCGTTATAGTTTTGCTTATTCTAAAGCTAAATGGCAGTTGGATGATCAGCTCCGGGCTTTTGTGAATTCGTATGCGTATGCCGATATGTTGCTCTTAGACAAAAAAGGCAAGGTTGTCTTTGTTGCCAATCCGTCACATACCAAGGCATATCTTGACAGGACCCTTTTTAACGACAGGGTACTTAAAGAGGCAAAAAATGGTATCTATGATAGCGGCCCTGTAGCCACTAAGGATTTGAAATATCCTTATATTCTATACATGATTTCAGCAGCCCATGACACACAGGGCCAATTTAGCGGGTACATCGTCTTGGTCGTGGATATGAATGTTGTCTATGGTTTTATCTCGGATAACACAGGGTTGTGCAGCACGGGCGAAACGTTTTTGGTTAAAAAGTTCTCGGACAATGAATTTTTATTCATCAGCCCTCTTTTGTATGATCCCAAGGCCATTTTAAATAAGAAAGGGACCTTTGCCTTCAAAACACTGTCCGTCGATAAAAAAATAAATGAGAGCATTGATTATAGAGGGCATGAAGTATTGGCGGTGGAGCAGGATATCCCGTCTTTGAATTGGCAGCTGATTACAAAAATTGATAAACAAGAAATTTTTGCCTCAATCGGCAATACCCGTACGTTATTTTTTGTCATCTGCTTCTTGATGTTAGTTATTATTGTGTCCGGTTTCGCATTCTTCGCGGATTTTATTTTTGTTCCGATCAAAGAATTGCAGGCCATGACGATCCATGATCCATTGACGGGCCTTCTCAACCGCAGAGGATTGCAGGACGCTTTAGTAAAAACATTTGCCGTGAGCCGGCGCATGGGCATCAGCGTCCAGGCATTGCTTCTGGATTTGGATAATTTTAAACAGGTCAATGACCGTCATGGCCATGGGGTGGGGGATGCTGTACTTGTTGCTGTTGCCCAAAAGATGCTTCAGACAGTCCGCCAGACGGATTACGTTGCGAGGGTTGGCGGGGATGAATTTATGGTGTTTTTGCTCGACAGCCGGGAAGGGGACGCGGTCAAGGTCGCGGACAAAATCCGCATGGCCATAGCCCAGGCTTCTACAAAAGTTCCCTCCGGAGGAGTCGTTAAAACGACCTGTAGTATAGGCATAGTGCCTCTGGGAGAGGACCCGGTTTCCATTGATGTGTTGCTTCAGAAGCTGCATTTGTCTTTGTATTTATGCAAGAGCGAAGGCAAGAACCGCATTGCGTACCAGGGAGAGCAAGTGCAAGTCGATCACAAAGAGACCGACGCTGCTACTTCTTCCGATTTCAAGAAAGTTTTGGCCGTTGGGAAGAAATTCTATGCCGCTTCCCAGCCGATCTTTGATCTTAAGAGCATGACCAAAGTAGGCTTTGAGCTCTTGTCCCGGCTGGATTATGAAGGACATTCTTCGCCCGACGGATTTCTTCTTTTTGCCCGCAACGCGGATATTCTGGGGGCTGTCGATTATGCCTGCATGAAAACATGTTTGACCGCGCTTAAAGATATTGCTGTCGCCCGGAGGATCTATGTCAATATGTTTCCTTCCACGCTCGCTGAAATCCCGGTTGAGCGCCTGTTGCAGGATTTCGCATCTGCCGGGAAAAATATCAGTTTTTGTCTTGAAATCAATGAACAGCAAATTTTGAGAGACCCGTTTTATTTAATCCCTTCCGTCATGAGACTCAAAAACGCGGGGATCCTGATCGCCCTCGATGATTATGGTTTTGGACACAGTTCCATTGAAACCCTGGTCCTTTTGGAGCCTGATATTGTGAAAATAGACAGGAAGATCATTAACGGCATCTCGAAAGATCCAAGAAAATGCAACAGCTTAGAGCGCCTTTTAAAAATCATAGCAAGCTGCAAAGCTTCTGTGATTGCTGAAGGCATTGAAACCAAGGAAGATTTAGAAGTATTACGTAATCTGGGAGTACCCTACGGTCAGGGGTTTTTCTTAGGAAAGCCAGAAATTCCTCCGGATTTAACATAGTCCCTGCTATAATGATTCCCGTATTTTTTTCTAATGGCGTGGCGTCGAGTATTATATCGATTTTAGTGTGACGGCCCACTGCTAAATAAGATTTGTGTAAGAGGGCATTTAGTATGAAAAGGTTAACAGGGAAAATGGGCGAGATTGTTAGGACATGGGGGCCCGCGTGGCTCGTCATGATCGCGGATGTTGATGCCGCCAGCGCGATAACTGCCGCTGACAGCGGAGCGCAGTACGGGACAAAACTCGTCTGGTTTTTAATGTTATTGGTCATTCCATTGTACGTTATCCAGGAAGT
>CAZABZ010000050.1:5001-7690 GCA_964483535.1 uncultured Planctomycetales bacterium
GGGCAAGAACAGCGTGTGGGCCGTAAGATTTGAAACATTGGTAGGCGCATTATTTTCCGAATTTATAATGGTGGCCATCGCGATATCCGCCATTGGAATAAACGCTAATTCTTTAGATTTCACATCCCCGAAAGTCCTTTCGCAGAGCCTTTCATCAGTAGCCGGACATTTTGCTCCTTATGTTTTTGGTGTCGGCCTTATAACAGCGTCCTTTATTGCCCTCATTGTTATTTCCCTTGGAAGCTGTTGGGGTGTGACAGAAGCCATGGGATGGGGCAAAAAACATTGGTTTAAGGTATATCTCATTGAATCAATTCCTGCGGTGTTGATCCCGCTTTTTTCGCTTAACCTTATCAAATTTGCTCTTAATTTGATGGTCCTGCAGCTCATTGTGCTTATGGCACCCGCGATTATTCTGGGGGTAATAGCTTCAAACAAGAAATTGATGGGAGACTTTTATTTGAAAGGGTTCAATAAACTGATTTATTGGGGTTTTATTGCTTTGATTTTCGCGACAGGTATTGTAGGCATACTGCCTTTTTTTGGAATAAAGTTATAAGTTGCCTCTCCGCCCTCCTAATTCTAATACATAGACCATAGCGTCCTTTTGATGTATAGTAACATACGTTAAAAATCAAAGTCGAAGGAGCTACCATGAGCATTGAAACTGAAATAGATGTTTGTATTAATAAATGTGGAAAAGGTTATCGGGAGTGGTACGTGGGGGTTGCCGCTAACCCTGACCAACGGTTATTTCAAGGGCACAATGTTTCTCAGGCAGGTGGCGCATGGATATACCGGGATGCCGGATCAGAATCCATGGCCAAAATCATTGAAGCTATTTTTCATAAGAAAGGCTGTAAAGGCGGACAGGGGGGCAAAGACAGTCCGCATTATGTCTACGCGTACAGAATGACACGAACGACGCGTGGTGTGTGAGATAGGTAAATTCGGCCGCCTTGACAACTCGTCTTGGCGGATGTTATACTTTCCCGTCGTATGCATTCATCTACCCAAATTTAGAAACACCTCGGGATGTGTTTATGAATAGAAAATTTGGTATTGGCGTTTTGATTTTTTGTTTCGGTTTTTCCAGTGTCAATGCGAGTTTAGCCTCCCAGACCATAGAAATCTCACCGATTATTGTTCAACCTTGTGATTTGCGCGAAATAAGCCAGCAGATGATCGAGCAGGACCGGATAAACCGGGACCAGGAATTGGCGATCAGTGGGCTTATTGACGACAACAAAAAGGCCGCTGATACGGCCTTGGCCCGTCAGCAAGAGGCCACGCTCGATAAAATCAATCAAACCATGATCCATTACCGTGATGCGCTTTTATCCCGCGAGCGGGCGCGCATTGCGGCCAATAGTCGGCAAGTCCCCAAATACCATGATTTGATCGCCTTGACTGAAGATGTCGATGCCATGAAAGGCGCTGGCCGGACGTTACAACTAAAAAGTGATGTGATCGAAGGGAAATATAAAATCCTGACTGAGCTCAAAGATGAAATGACAGCTTTGAATGGAAAGCTCACAGAGGAAGCGCGGCATAAGAATTTTGAGAAAATAAACCAACAGCAAAAGGATAAAATCCAGTTGCTCACCCAAAGATTGGGCGAGATGGGCCAAAAGGTTGCACGATTAAGGGATAATTTGTCCAGAGTTCAAAGCGAGGACACGGCTAAAGATCAAACGATCCATTGGTTAAAGCAGGTTGTGGCCGTTGCTAAAAATAAGGCAGAATATTATCAATTAACTTCCCAGCAAGACCGGTTGGCAATGGAGCAACTTCAAAAGGAAGCACGGCAGGTCATGGGCCGATTAGGCGCGCAGTTGTCCCAGAAACAGCAGCAGGTGGATTTGTTGAAATTAAAACTTGAGGATAAAAGCATTGAAGCGGACAATCAAGCCCAACAGGAAGCGCAGGCACGGAGGGATTTAGAGGCCCGGCTTCAGGATAAAGAGAATCAAATCACTGCCATGAAGACAGCAATTCAGTCGGGGCAAGGGACACAAGCCCCGGCAGATACCTTGAAGCGACAATTGGCTGATCAACAAAATAAAGTGGATTTATTAAAGGAAGAGTTAGATAGTAAGAATTCCCAATCCGATCAAATGACCTTGATGATGTCTGATTATCAGAAAAAATTGGAGTCCAAGGACAATGCGTACAATCAAGAGTTGCGGCAGGTGTTGCTTGCCAGGAATAATCAAGCTCAGATGGAAAAACAAATTGCTTATTTAAATGCCCAATTTCAGGAAAAAGAAGCGCAGGTCGTCAAAATTAAAAAGGAAATGTACGATTTACAAACATTGACGAGCGCTAAAGACAGGGACCTTCAAGCTAAAAATTTAAGCCTTTCCATTGAATTGTCCCTGGCCCGCCAGAAGATTAAAGCTTGCCAAGAAAAAACTCCTTAGACCTGTATCCTCCCGCCTCCGAGATTAATTTTAAGGGAAAAATAAAGAATCTTTTTGTATTGCATAACTACATGTTTTCCAAGACGTTATGTAATATTTATTTGTTCTCTCTAATTGGAGACTCTCAATATATATGTTATGCTTTACTAAAGGAGTGTTTTCTTAAGCTTCCCGTTAAGGGAGGAGTTTTAAGGAGAAAACAATGTTCAAGCGTCTAATAGTTTCATTGGTCTGTTTTACATTTATTTTTAGTAATCTCCAATATG
>CAZABZ010000051.1:0-1080 GCA_964483535.1 uncultured Planctomycetales bacterium
TCATTCGATGACTAAAGGCACTTTAAAGGAACCGTCTTTTGCCTCAACGGCAATGGCGAGGGCTTCCTGATTGGTTAATGAGGGTTTGACCACGTCAGGGCGCAAAACATTCCCCACAGGCACGGCATGGCTGGTGGGTTTGACATTCTCCACGTCGAGCTCCTGCAATTGCTCCACATATCGGACAATGTCCCCCAACGTTTTGGTAAAGCCTTCCAGTTTATCTTCAGGCACGTCGATCCGCGCTAAAGCGGCGACATATTTGACATTTTCTTTGGAAATAGGCATAGGCAAAATACTATCACAGAATACTTCAACGAGCCAATTTTTCTTTCAGATCATCGGGAATGGCGGTGGGTCTAAACTCTTTATTTAAACAAACTAAAGAAACCTCGGCTTCGATAATCAATCGGCCGTCTTTTTTATCATGGACGGTCTGGTCAAAAATCAATTGCGAGGCCCCTATTTTCTTTAATTTGGCATCGCAAAGGACCACGTCACCGTATCGGGCCGGCGAACGATAACTGACATTGCAATGGCGCACCACGTAAACAAAACCGCGCGCCTGGAAGGTCTCCACAGTTAAGCCCCTCTTTTCCAGGAATTCTGTGCGCGCCTCTTCAAGGTAGCACAAATACTGCCCGTAATAAACAATACCACCCGCGTCGGTGTCGTGATAATAAATTCTTTTTTCCATAAAAAAGATTATACCATAAGCGCGTTACAAAGGCCTATGTAATTTGATAAAGTTAAATTCTCGGGACGGGCGTTAAAATCGATGCCCAACACTTTAAGGGACCCTTCTAATTTTTCACGGCCCACCAACCCTTTGAGAGAATTCACGATGGTTTTCCGCCGCTGTTGAAAAGCCCTTTGAATCAACTTAAACAAAAATTCTTCATCAAACGCCGATCCTTGATCGTAAGGTCTCATGATCAGGCGCAAAAAGCAGGAATCCACCTGAGGTGCCGGCTTAAAACAGGTGTTCTTGATCTTAAAAAGCATTTTTATATCCGCGTGATACTGCGCGAAACAGCTTAAAGACCCGTAATCCTTGGGATCCCTCCCACCTGCCTTGGC
>CAZABZ010000051.1:1180-7681 GCA_964483535.1 uncultured Planctomycetales bacterium
GGCGGTGACTTGAATTCATGTTAACTGACAGGCGAGTTTAATGGCTGAGAGCATGGATGAAGGATCAGCTTTATTTTTTCCGGCTATATCAAAGGCAGTGCCATGTGACGGGGATGTCCGCACAAAGGGCAGGCCCGCGGTGAAATTGACTAACTCTTTCATATACATTCCCTTGAGAGGGGCCAATCCCTGGTCATGGTACATGGCGATAATGCCGTCGTATGGCTTATGAAATGCAAAAAAGGTATCTGCCGGAAAGGGGCCCTTGGCATTGATGCCATGAGCTTTAGCTTTACGGATGGCGGGTAAAATATATTTTTCATCTTCATGACCTAAAAGCCCGCCTTCACCGGCATGAGGATTAAGCCCAAGTACGGCAATCTTAGGATTTTTGATTTTAAATTTATCTTTTAATGTCTCCGCCATCAAAGCAATGGAATCGAACACAGCTTTGGAGGTGATCAGTCCGGGCACATCTTTTAAAGGCACATGACGGGTCACGATCGTCAAACGCACCTGGGGCGCAATAAACATCATGTCAAAATGGTTGGCTCCAAAAGCATCAGCCAAATATTCCGTATGCCCTTTAAAATTCTTGTGATAGATGCTGACTGCTTCTTTGCACAAAGGCGCCGTTACCAAAGCCTGGACCGCGCCCCCTTTGATCAAAAGGATGGCCTTGTCCAAGAATTTAAGACTCCCCTCTCCTGCTGTTTTATACGGGACATCAACCACCTCAACCGAGGAATGAACGCGCCCTAAGATTTTTTTGTCTCCAATAACAATAAAAGCCCCCTGAGCAAGGAGAGACTTTTGCATGAGGGCTTTGCGGACCACCTCCGGGCCTATCCCCGTAGGGTCTCCCATGGTGATCGCAACAATTTTTTTATTTGATCTCAACATAAGCTTTCCCGCGCAGCTTATCAACCCACTCCTTGAATTTAACCCGGAACTGATCGTCTAATAATTTACCATAAATCTGGTCTTTGACCTCAGCCAAGGCCTGCTGTTTGTCGGACGAAATCCCAACGGCCTTAAAAACATATATTCCATTTTCAACTTCAACCGGCTCTGAAACTTCCTCAAGTTTTAAATTAAAAACCACATTTTCAACGGCATCCACCATTTGGCCCTGTTGGACTTCTCCGACAGAAGAACTGTCAGAATATTTCTTGAGAATTTTATTAAAATCTTCGCCTGCCAGCATACGTGAACGCGCTTCATCCGCGCGGCTGCGCGCCTCCTGCTTGCTGTATTTGTCAAAAGAAACAAAAATGGACTGTAAATTCACCATGGGTTTACGACTAAACTCAGCCTTATGCTTATTATAATAATCGGTAACATCTTGCGGATTGATAAAAATCTTATCGCGCACTTCCATATCAACCTCATATTTAACTTTCAATTGGTCCGTCAATTTCTGCTTCAGGTCACTGACCGTCATCCCTTGGCTGTTAAGCGCATTTAAAAAATCATCCTCACTGGGATAACGTCCCCTGATTTCCTTCATGCGCTTATCAATAATATCGTCTCGCACTTCTATCCCTTTATCATTGGCCGCGGCCAAGATCAATTTGTCCTCTATCAATCTGTCCAGGCCTTTTTGCTCATAATCCCTCATGATCTGCTGGATCTCCTCAGACGATTTATTTTCAACCTTCAGCTGACCGGCAATGCCCGCTATATATTGACGCAAATCTTTCAAAGTAATGACATCATCATTAACGATGGCAACAATGGCGTCGGTGGATGGATTATCGGCATGAGCAAAAGGGGTCAACAATAAAAAACTAAAGACAAAAAAAACACTCAACAACTTCCATCTATTATACAGATTATTGTTCATGTTTTATCTCCACCTCTTTTTTAAGATGTTCTATAGATTCTTTTAACAGACGGCAGTACAGATCAAAACCGATGCTGACGATAAAACCATGCTGCTGGGCGCCTAACAAATTTCCGGCGCCGCGGATCTGCAAATCTTCAAAAGCAATATGAAATCCCGCTCCCAAATCACTGTGTTTTTCAATGGCTTTGAGCCGCTGACGGGTAATTTCGGACTGGAGCTCAACTTTTGGTACGATAAAATACGCGTACGCCTGCACGTCCAGACGGCCCACCCGGCCGCGCAATTGATGCAAATCCGCCAATCCAAATCTATCCGCGCGATTGACGATCAGCGTATTGGCCATGGGCACGTCGATACCGGATTCGATGATCGTCGTGCATACTAATACGTCAATTTCATGCTTTAGGAATTTTAACATAATTTCTTCCAAGAAGCGAGCGCTCATCTGCCCGTGTCCTAACCCCACGCGCGCCTTCGGCACCAATTTTTTAATGTGTTTGGCAATAGTATCAATATTATCCACGCGGTTATGCAGAAAAAACACCTGGCCATTACGTGCCAATTCCCGTTGGATGGCCTCTTGAATGGTCTTGTCATCAAAGCCGATGATTTGAGTTTTCACGGCCAAACGATTAGTTGGCGGGGTTGAGATCACTGACATATCACGGGCCCCGGAAAGGGCCATATACAAAGTCCGGGGTATCGGTGTCGCCGTCAGCGTCATCACGTCCGCCAATAGGCGAAAATGTTTCAATTTTTCTTTGGACTTGACCCCAAAGCGCTGTTCCTCGTCGATAATGACCAACCCTAAATCTTTAAAAGCAACGTCCTTGGACAACAGCCGGTGCGTGCCGATCACAATATCAACCTTGCCCTCGCTTGTTTCCTTGACTATCATTTTCTGCTCATGCTTGGTCCGAAAACGGGACAACATCCCCACCTTGACGGGAAACCCTTCCAGGCGTTTGCTGAAATTATAATAATGCTGCTCCGCTAAAATCGTGGTAGGGACCAAAATAACCACCTGCTTATAGTCCATCACCGCTTTAAAAGCCGCGCGCATGGCCACCTCGGTTTTGCCGTACCCGACATCCCCGCAGATAAGCCGGTCCATCGGCCTTGGGGATTCCATATCGCTCTTGGTCTCTATGGTAGACTTTATCTGGTCAGGGGTTTCTTTATAAGGAAACTTGGCTTCAAACTCTTTTTGCCATTCATTGTCCTTGGAAAAAGCATGCCCCTGCAACTGGGCCCTTAACGCCTGCGTGCGCAAAAGCTCAGCCGCCAAAAGCCTTAGTTTCTTCTCCACAGCCCTTCGGGTGGCCAGCCATTCCTTGCTTCCCAATTTATGCATGCGGGTCGGGCGTTTGGTAAATGAGACGTATTTCTGGATCAGATGAATATCATGCTTGGGGACGAATAATTTGTCCCCGTCCTTATATTCAATGACCAGATGCTCCGTGCTTACGACGGGGCCCCCACTGGGCCTTTTATCAAATTCCTTGATCCCGATAAAACGGCCTATGCCGTGATGGTTATGCACGACATAATCGCCCTGCTGGATATCAACGAAGTTATTTAAGGGGACATCAGAGGAAAAAACGGATTTGGGAGAAGTCTTAAACGGCAAGACCAGGACTATCGTGTGCTCGTCGATATTCTGGGCTGTGACGGGATCGAATCCATGGATGGTAAGGACGGTATCGTCATCCAGGTCTAAACGCAGCGGGACCTCAAAATGGACCGGATAAATATCCAGCACGCCCCCGCGCAGGGCAAACTCACCTTCTCTAAAAACTTTCGTCGCCCGGGTATACCCAAAGGCGACGAGAGTTTGAATAACTTGATCAATGTTGATCTTTTGGCCAACTAAAAATTCAAGCGACTTGAACATTTACCATTTTTTATTACCATGCCACATCAAAAAGAGCGGAGACACGATATAAACGGTTGAATACGTTCCGAAAATAAAACCCAGCGCCAGGACCAGGGCGAACGTATTGAGCACCTCTCCACCGACAAAATACAAGGCGAAGACAGAAAGCATGGTCACAAACGTGGTTAAAATAGTCCGTCCCAGGGTTTGATTGATGCTGTCATTGATAATATCGCTCAAGGTTTTATTACGGGCCGATTTGGGAACATTTTCCCGGACCCGGTCATAAATAATAATACTGTCATTGATGGAATAACCGGCCACGGTCATGAGCGCCGTGATCACAAGCAAGTCCACCTGCCGGCCCATCAATACAACCAACCCCAGGGTGATTAAAACGTCATGGAAAATAGCGATAACGGCCGCGGCCGCGAAATCATAATGCTTAAAGCGGATCCCTACATAAATAAGCATGCCCAAGAGCGCTGATAAAATGGCCTCAATAGCTTTGGTACGCAGGGATAGTCCGACGACCGGCCCCACCTTTTCCACACGCAAGACCTCGAAATGATCATTCGGCAATTTATCCTTAAAAAGCGCCAAGACCTGGGTGTGCGTATCATCACTTTGTTGCGGAGTACGCAAAATAATATGGTCGGGCGCGTTGGCAAAACTCTGGATGACCACATGCTCCATTTTAGCTTCTTTAAAAATCGCGCGTAAATGGTCCGCGGACACCGGCTTGTCGAATTTAAATTCCTGGATTTGCCCTCCGGCAAAATCAATACCGTAGGCGCTGTCTTTTTTCGCGGCCAAATTAATCATCCCCCAGGCCAAAAGGATGATGGAAAAAGCAAAACAGATATACTTTTTGTTGAGGAAATTAAAATTCGGTTTTGTAAAGACATGCATCATGGGCAAAGCTTTGATGAAACGGTTCTCCAGCAAAAAGCTGTAAAAAAAGCGGGTAATAAATATAGACGTAAAAAGACTGGCAAGAAGACCGACGGACAAAGTAACGGCAAATCCTTTGATGGGCCCGGAACCAAACTGAAACAAAAAGAAAGCGGCGATCAATGACGTGACGTGTGAATCAAGGATCGCTGACCAGGCACGGCTATAACCGGTACTGATCGCGGCGCTCAAAGGCCTGCCGTTATCGATTTCTTCACGGGTGCGCTCGTTAATAAGCACGTTGGCATCTACCGCCATACCCAGGGTCAAAATAATACCCGCGATGCCGGGCAAGGTCAACGTCACCTGTGAGCCAGGCATGAGAATATTAAGCAAGCCCATGCCTCCTAAAACCATCAGCAAATTAATAACTAAAGCAAGAGAGGCAATAATGCCTCCGATTAAATAATAACCTGTCATGAAAATCACAATCAGAATACCGCCTAAAAGCGTGGCTTTGATGCCGGCTTCAATGGAATCCTTCCCTAATAAAGGGCCGATGGTGCGCTCTTCATCAATACTCATGGGAACAGGTAAAGCGCCGGTGCGCAAGGCCAAGGCCAAGAGAGAAGCTTCTTCAAACTTAAAATCTCCGGTGATTTCCGCGTCACCGGTTAAAATAGGCTCGCGGATATTAGGCGCGGACAGGACTTCGTTGTCTAAGACAATGGCCAGACGTTCATTCACGTGCGCGGTGGTCAAATCTCCAAAATCTTTGGTCCCCTTTTCATTAAAGGCCATGGAAATTTTAGGCTGCATGCCGGTACGGTCAAAATCCACACGCGCATCTTTAATGCCTTCCCCTCCCATGGCCACTGCTTTGAGGATCAAAATCGGCGTGCCGCCTTCTTTTTTCACGATCATCAGCTCATCACCATCAGGCACATGACCGGCCAAAGCATCCTTTAATTTGCTTTCATCAGGGTCAACCAAATGAAATTCCAAACGCGCGACACGGCCAATCATATCAAGGGCTTTATCACGGTCCGTGACACCGGGCAGCTGCAATAAAATTTGGTTCTCACCCTGACGCTGAATTAAAGTTTCACCCACCCCCAAGCCGTCAATACGATTACGCAAAACTTCCATGGATTTCAAAACAGCATCTTCACGGGCCTGCGTGGTAGGAAGATTCTCGTTCTGGACTTTTAAGACCAAATGCATACCGCCTTTAAGGTCAAGTCCCAGATTGATACGTTTGTTGATGGGGATCAGTGAAACTATACAGCCTACAATAACAGCCAGGATAACAAAAAAACGTTTGCGTAAATCAGGACTCATTTGATAACCTCAGGTTTGACTTCGGTATTTGTCACCGAAGCGATGGCTTCACGGTCAAATTCAATGCGACACCCTTCATCCACGCGTAAAACCACGGTTTTTTCTTTGACAATGGCCACCGTCCCATGGATACCGGAAGTCGTAATCACCTCGTCGTTTTTCTTAAGATTAGCCATCATCTCTTTTAGTTTTTTCTGCTGCTGACGTTGAGGACGGATAATCAAAAAATAAAAAATCAAGATAATAGGAACATACATGAACAAAATCTGTGTCAATCCCGACTGTTGAGGCATATATATCCTTATTTTACTTTTTTCATTAAACTTCTAACAGTATCGCTCATCTGAGCGCCCTTACCGACCCATGCCGTGATTTTTTCTTTATTAAGCTGGTAGTAGGATTTCTTGGAAGGGTCATAATAACCCAAAATATCCAGGGTACGGCCGTCGCGGCCTTCTTTACCGCTCATCGCAACGACGCGGTAATTGTAAGCCTTATTAGATGCTTTACCTGCTTTTTGTAAACGAATTCTGACTTCCAT
>CAZABZ010000052.1:0-7436 GCA_964483535.1 uncultured Planctomycetales bacterium
GACTCTACCTCCGCTCCGACTACGAGATTTGGAACGACAATTTCCCCATGCCCATACCACCGGCCATCGCGGTAGTGGTACCGGTTGCTATGGTTATCTCTATGATTATCTCCATGGTTGTCGCCCCGGTTGTCACCATGGTTGTCATCTGCCCGCGCGAATGCTCCTAAAGATAACAATGACAGTCCAAAAATCAGGACCAAAACCGATCTGAATCTTAGAATGTGTTTTAACATTTTCATGTCCCACCTTTCTTTATCACCATATTTATTATGGCGTCGTTCTTCTAACTTGATGATGGTATTCTAAGGAAGGGTAAAATAAAATCAATTGTACCGAGGTATAATAATTAGTACGCTTGAAAGGTAGGGTAAAATGAATTGGCCTCCCTGCGTCAATCATCTGACTGCGGGCTTTTATGGCAGCATCTTTGACGTCGGTGACTTTTTCTTTATCCTAATCTTTTATGAAATCCCATGGAACTCAATGTGACGATGAATACCCCTATGATTAAAAGCGCAAGCATCTGCGGCCATAATATATCAAAACCGCTGCTTTTCAGAAAAATGCCCCTGATAATGACCAAATAATACCTAAGCGGATTAACTACCGTCGCCATTTGCACCACCCAAGGCATATTAGCAATCGGAAAAATAAATCCGGATAAAAGCACCATGGGTTGCGCAACCATAAACATGGACATCAATGCCTCTTGCTGGGTCCTTGAATGGACAGAAATGAGCAATCCCAGCCCCAGCGTAGTTAACATAAAAAGACAGGAGCCAATAAGCAGCAGCACAAAACTCCCGCGAACAGGAATGCCAAGCACGTTTATCGCTACTATTGTAATAATAGAAAGATCGATGACCCCCACCACAGCAAAAGGAATGAGCTTCCCTAAAATAAGTTCAAAAGGACGAATAGGGCTGACGATCAACTGTTCTATCGTTCCTATTTCCTTTTCTTTTACAATGGCCATGGCGGTCAAAAGCAAGGTGACCAGCATGATAATCATGCCCACCACCCCCGGAATATAATAATTGCGGGACTCCAAATTTTCATTAAACCAACTGCGAGCACGCAACTCTACTTGAGGGATACCGCTTGAACCATTCAACAAAACCTGCGCTTTGGATCCATTAATCGAAGACGCGTACCTCTCAACTATTTGGTTGGCATATCTCAAAATATTCATGGCGGTGTTTGAATCAGTCCCATCCACCACAAGCTGTACTTCCGCCCTCCTGGATGCCTGCAACTCCTTAGAAAAACCGTGATTAATGCGAATGACGGTACTGACCAAGGTCTTGTCTATAAGGTCCCGCTGGTCGGCGTCTGTTGATATGTAATATTCAGGCAAAAAATATTTAGAATAGGTAAACTCCTTAATAAGCTGGCGGCTTTCCTTGGTGTTATCAAGGTCATAAATAGCCGTTGGTATTTTCTTAACATCGGTTGAGATCGCGAAACCAAAAATAATCAACTGGATTAAAGGGGTGCCAAACATCACCATCCGCATTTTAGGATCACGCATGGCTTGTATGATCTCTTTTAAAATTATAGTTTTTATACGCTCCCACATTTTAAGCTACTCTTTTCTTAAATTTAGACATGGCTAAAATGATCATCGCTAAAGCAAAAACCAACAAAAACAAAACTTCAGGCCATAAAACAGAAAATCCCACCCCTTTTAAATAAACCCCCTTCAATATTGTCACAAAATAACGCGCGGGGATAATGTACGTAACCAACTCTATGGGCTTGGGCATATTAATGATTGGAAAAGCAAAACCGGAAAGCAAGAATGCCGGCAAAAAAGTAGTGATAAACGATATTTGACTTGCCAAAAACTGGTTTTTTGTGACGATAGAAATAAATATTCCCCAGAAAGATACCCCGGTCAAAAAAATAGCTGAAAAAATGAAGAACTCCGCGGCATTGCCGCGAAAAGGCACATGAAAAACAAATTGCCCCATCATCACCGCGATAAGAATATCAACGACACCGATCACAAAATAAGGAATAAATTTACCCAGGATAAGCTCGCCAGGTTTAATGGGTGTCGATATGATCTGCTCCATGGTGCCTCTCTCCCATTCCCTGGCCACGGTCAATGACGTAAGAAGGGCGGAAACAATCATCATAATGACAGCGATAAGACCTGGAATAATAAAATTTCTGCTCAGTAATGCTTCGTTAAACCAAACCCGGGGCCGAAGCTCCACCGGATCGCTATACCGCGCCCCATGACGGCTGAAAGTGTCTTTGATGAATGCTTTATTATAGGTGCTGATGACGGCATCCGCATAACCAAGGGCTATGGATGCCGTATTGGAATCGCTCCCATCGATCAGCAGTTGGACAGGGGCCTTCTGTCCTGCCCCGATCAGATGTGAAAAATCTTTTGGAATGACCAACGCCATGAGTGCGTTGTTTTTATCTATCTCTTCTTCAATCTTCCGGTAATTATCGCTGTAACCTAATATTTTAAAATAACGTGAATTATTAAAGTTTAAAATAAAATTCCTGGAGATGGAGCTGGGGTCCTGGTTCCAAATGACAAGCGGCACATGATCAACATCCAACGTCAAGGCATACCCGAACAAAGTCAACAGAATGACCGGTATGGCAAGGGCCATCCAAAGACTTCGGTAGTCCCGAAAAATTTGAATAAACTCTTTGCGGATGATGGCTTTAATTCTTATAAGATTCATAATTATTATCCGCCTTATCATGTGCCTCAATAAGGGAAACAAAAACATCTTCCAAAGAAGGCTCTATCTTCTTGATGGTATAATCTTTAACCGTTGATTCCCCTAAAAGCTCCTTGATCGCAGATATGGAATGTTCAATATCCGCGGTAACCGCATGAATAGCGGTACCGAAAAGCGCGGCATCTTTAACAAGCGCCAGCTTCTTAAGCTTATCCAGCCACATTTCAGGCTGAGATATTAAAATCTCCAGGACTTTATCCTTCATAAAATCTGTTTTTAACACTGAAGTCGTGCCTGAAGCGATAATATTACCCTTATAAATGAGAGCGACCCTGTCGCAATTTTCCACTTCGTCCATATAATGTGTCGTCACGAAAACCGTGACACCATTTTGGGCCATTGCTTTGATAAGGGCCCAGAAACGCTTGCGGGAAATGGGGTCAGTCCCTGACGTAGGTTCATCCAAAAATACAATCCGCGGTTCATGGATGATGGCGCAGCCTAAGGCAAGCCGCTGTTTCCATCCCACGGATAATGTACGCGTAAGATTAGAACGAAGTTCTTCCAATCCAGCCATCTTTAGGACCCAATCCTTACGCGCGCCCCTTTTTTCTTTAGGGATCTGATAAATACCCGCATAAAAATTGATATTCTCTTCAACGGTCAGGTCGTTATAGAGAGAAAACTTTTGGGACATATACCCGATGGCTTGTTTGATGGCCTCCCGCTGACGGATAATATCATATCCGCCCACATGCCCATGGCCCGAGGTCGGATCGATGATACCGCAGAGCATTCTGATGGTGGTGGATTTCCCCGCGCCGTTGGGCCCAAGAAACCCGAATATTTCACCCTCCCCAACGGTAAAGCTGATTTTGTCGACAGCGACAAAACTCCCGAACTTTTTCTCGAGAGCGTCAACCTCAACCGCGCATTGATTATTTGTTTTCATATTTATTGATAATGGAGATAAATGCTTCTTCCATGGTTTGGGCCCGGCACTCTTCTTTGATGGCAGACGGAGAAGCGCATTGAAGCAATTGCCCTTTATGGATAAGACCTATGCGTTTGCACCGCTCGGCTTCATCCAGATAGGCGGTTGAAAAAAATATGGTGACTTTCTCTTTCAATAGCTCGTAGAGAATGCTCCAAAAATCCCTTCTTGAAACAGGATCAACGCCATTGGTCGGCTCATCAAGAAATAAAATTTTAGGGGTATGGATAAGGGCACAAGCAAGCCCCAGCTTTTGCTTCATCCCTCCGGAAAGATTTCCGGCAAGTCTGTTTTTAAAGGCAAGCAGGCGTGTAAAATCCAATAGTTGCTTTATACGCGCGGGCCTTGCGCCCATAGGTGTCGCGTAGACATCGGCATAAAAATTAATATTCTCAATAACAGTAAGATCTTCGTATAGCCCAAAACGCTGCGGCATATACGCGATGGTCTCTTTGAGCTTTTCTGAATCCTTAACAATATGACATCCGCCGACAAAAGCCTCACCACTGGTAGGCTCAAGTATCCCCGTCAAAAGCCGCATGATAGTGGTCTTGCCGGCGCCGTCAGGACCCACTAAACCGAAGATCTCCCCCTCCTCGACTTCAAAATTGAGTTTATCAACAGCGTGTGTTGTGCCAAAATCCCTGCATAAACCAATAGTTTTTATAATGGACATTTTATTCTGTCTTTATAAAACCGTCCGCCGGCATGCCGGGCTTTAGTTCAAGATTAGTATTATCAATCGCTATCTTAATCCTATAAACCAATTTCACCCTTTCCTGGGCTGTCTGGATCTCCTTAGGGGTAAACTCCGCTTCCTGGGAAATAAATGAAATCCGTCCTTTATATATTTTTCCCGGGTAGGTGTCCGTCTTAATATAAGCTTCCTGGTTTAATTTCACTTTCCCCAATTCTGTCTCACTCACATACGCGGTAAGCCAAATATTTTTTAGATCAGCGACCGTGAAAACGGTCGCCCCTGGCGCAACAACCTCCCCTGCTTCAGCGCTTTTTGTTAGGATGAACCCGTCGATTGGTGAAGCCAGGTCCGCAAAGCCCAGCCTTGTTTGGGCTAAATCCAGCGAGGCCCGCAAGGCATCGACATTAGCTTTGGCGCTATCGGCGCTGGTCTTGGCGGCATCCCTTTTTTGAGCAGAAATGGCCCCTGCTTGAAGAAGATTTTCCAGCCTGCCATAATCCTCTTTCGCCCTTTCATAAATGAATTCCGCGGATTTCAAAGACGCTTCTGTCTCACTTTTAATCTTGGTAAGCTCATCGATTTCGAGCCTTGCTACGATATCCTGCGCCTTAACAACTTCACCTTCATCGGTTAAGAGCTCCTTGATCTTACCCTGGACCCTAAAGCTAAGACGGATGTCGGTGGCTTCTATATTCCCGGAAACTTTTATTGTTTTGTTATTCAGGCTATTTTTTTGTTGGAGATACCCGACGAATAAACCCGCGATTATGACAACCGCCAAAACAGGCACAATGATTTTAATTGGTTTCTTCATTCAATATTCCTTTCGAATTTATGCTGCTGGTCCCCATGGTCCGATTCAAATAAGCCTCTGCCATTAAATAATCATAGATCCCTTCCGATAAATTCTTTTCAACCTGGCTTAATGCGACCTGCGCGTCCATAACATCCAAATTAGTCGCTTCGCCGTTGTCATAACTGACTTGAGCGATCTTCAAAGCTTCTTTAGCTTCTTCTATGCTATCTTTCTGCGAAAGAATAACAGACTGCGCATTTTGCAAGTCAAGACAAGCCCTCCTGATATCCACATTGATCTGATCTGCCAGATTTTCCTTTGCCAACCTTGCCTGGGCATAATGCACCTTGGCTTCATCAACCTTGGCCTTGGTGGAAAACCCGTCAAAAATGGGAATGCTCACAGAGATTCCCGCATTCCAGTCATTATGTCGACGATTAATCATGTCATCTATATTGTTTGAATTATAGTTATACCCAAGATGAACATTAACCTGCGGCCGGTCTTCTGACTTAGCCATCTCTATGGACCATTGATTGAGGTCAACTCCGAGGGCCATGAGTGTCATCTCGGGCTTGTCTAAGTACGCGGTTTCCAGGAATTCGGTTTCTTTAATTTCTATCGGACTATACAAAAAGCTGTCCTTTAACACAACTAAATCCTGCATTCGCAAACCCAAAAGCTTCTTTAAATCCGCGTCTATCAGATTTACGGCATTTTGCGCGTTTATAAGTTCCGGCATTAATCTTGAAACCTGCACATCGGACTGCAAAAGATCAAAACGAGAGGTCGTACCCTGCCCATATTTCTCCTTCACATCTTCATAATGAGATTTAGCTTGAGTCAAAAGGTTTTGCGCGATCCTTTGGGTTTCGTAAGCCAAAAGCAAACCATAATAAAGCCTTTTGGTTTCAAATTCACAATCAAGCTTGCGGGCGCGCAAAGTCTCTTCCTGAATTCTTAATTTAACCTGTTGTTGCCTAAGATTAGCTGTGTTGGCTCCACCGCTGAACAAATTCTGGCTTAATTCCAATCCAACTTGATTATCATTGCGGTATCCGGTATAGATACCGATGTCTTTTTTCATGCCCGTACTAAAAGACGGCGGTAACGTAAGAACGCTATCAACATAATTGTAACCGGCGTTTGCGTTTAGCTTTGGAAGGAATTTACTTCGAGCCCCCAAAATAACCGCTTGGGCCGCATTAATCTCCTGCTCTTGGATCTGGATATCCTTGTTATTCTTAAAGGCAACCCCTATGGCGTCGTCTATGGAGAGTTTATAGGCAGGCGTTGTTTCTTGGGCGGCGGCAAAACAGTGAGAAGCCCAGCAAAAAACTAATACGGAGGAAATTATTAAAATTTTTTTATTCTTCACGGCGCACCTAAGATTTCCCCGACAATACTCGCTTAATGTAAGTTTAACAAAAACGAATCTATTAATCTATTTTATTAACGAAATTTTCACCCCCTCACCAACGGCCCCTCATCCCCGTATAAACTATTTAATAAGAAAGGCCATCAAAAATCGATGGCCTTCTTTTATTTAAATAAATCCCCGGTCAAAGGATATTTCTCCATCACCGGTCCGACAGTATATATTACCGCTGTTTAAACGTCCTCTACCGGCACAAGACGGTACCAGTAGACCAATTTTTTCTTGCGCACTTTTTTATGTTTTTCCTTATAGTCCGCCAGCTGGAAGACGTAATACCAAAATTCTTTCTCAGAAAGGTCTGATTTCATTTGATTGACCAGCGCTGAAGTGATCACCACCTTCCCTGGATGTCGGGGGATCCAATGGTCAAAAACACAGTACCACGGACTTGAGGCATCATACAGCTCGAGAGCCATCCCCGTGTAATAACATCTATAACCATGCTTGCGTATATACGCTAAGGTAGCTTCAATGGTCTCGGGTGGCAATCCTTTGGAATGCAGACGGGCGACAAATTTGGCGCATAAAAGGCAGTATTTTGAATTGTAGATATCGATCCGCTTGCCGCAAACATCGCATTTTTTTGTGCATGTACCGGTGGTGAGTACCGGCAATACCTTAAGACCAAAACCCTCTTCATTATCCGCGGTATATTTTCGGTTCCAATAAAGGAGCTTTATCTTTCTGACTTTTGTATGTTTGCGTTTACAACTGGCCAATTGCCTGATGATATACCAAAACTCTTCTTCCAAAAGTTCGGATTTCATATTGTTGATCAATGAAGAGGTGATCAC
>CAZABZ010000053.1:0-7429 GCA_964483535.1 uncultured Planctomycetales bacterium
AATATTTAACAAGCAGCGCGGTAGTGTCCTTAGGGGTCTTGGACGCTTCCAATTCCTGTTTTAAATCCTCGGGGATATTATTTTTATTAATAATGATGGGAAAATCCATCCAGTCAATGGCAAGACCGGGATTATCTTTCATATCCGCTTGGCGGGGCTGGGGAATTTCCACGATTTTTTCTCCATTAGGGCCAACAAGAAAATCCAAGGCCGCTCTTCTTTCATTATCATTGCCTTCAACGCTGGTATCGATCTTCCTGGTTGAAACATTGGGCAAGATAAGAGCGTCCGGAAAGACCTGGTCGATAGCATCAATTATTTTCTGATACTGCTTCAAATAAACCGCTGAAGAGGGCGGCTCAGAAAGCAATTCAACGCCGGGAAGGAGTTTCCCGGCAAGGTACTCTTCGGTTGCTCCTCCGGCTTTGGAGACATATTTGATACCGGTGATACCGAATTTATTAATGGCCGCCACTGTGTCCCCGCCGCCAGCAGCGGTATAGCCGTCATGGGCCGCGTACTGCTGGCCGAATGTTTTTGTGCCTTCGGCAGCTAACTCATTCTCAAATACTCCCAGCGGACCATTCCAAAAGCTATATTTACCAAGCTTGGATATGAATAATTCGACTGTCTTGGGACCAACGTCCACAACAAGCATATCCGATGGGATATCTTTAACATCAACGACTTTCTTTTCTGCTCCGGGTTCTAAAGAGGAAACCACGACCACATCGACTGGTAAGATGATCTTTTTCATGGCCTTAGCATCAGCCAACAATTTTTTAGCTTGAGCTATATCTTCTTCCTCAATACCTTTGTTGCGAGCATCCAAGACAATACCCTGTGCCGCGAAGAATGCATTGGCCATGGCGCCGCCTATGCCCAATGTTTTGACCGTTTCCTTATCTAAAAGGGCTTTTATGATAGGAAGTTTTGTTACCACCTTGCTTCCTCCCATGATAACCGTATCAACCTTGCTGGCAATGGTGCTTAGTCCCGCAATTTCTTCTTCAACTAAAAGACCGGCCACACGAGGGATGGATGTAGGAGCACCGGTAACAGACACGTGGGCCCGGTGGGCGACACTAAATCCATCCAGAACAAACATATCCGCGCCTTCGTATAGTTCTTGAGCATACGTGGCATCTGCAAGGATGGCTTTTTGTAACGCGTCCTTGGCTGCTTTTTCCGCGTCTTTATCCTTTGCTTTTTGCGCTGTCTTTAATTTCTTTTTCGCGTTTACAATAGCCTCTTCACCTTTATTAAAACGGGTGTTTTCAAGCCCCATCACTTGCCCGGGCTGCATATTGGCAATAACATCCCTGGCTTCATGCATCGTAGGGTGGCCATTAAAAATAACCGGAATACCCATTAACTCGGCTAATTTGTCGTATATAGGTTTTAGCGCAAATTTCTCTTCATAACCGTTTTTGGGTTGACCAAGGTGGGTGTCAATGATAACAATGGCCCCTCTTTCAATCAGATATTTTATAGTAGGAATGCCCGCTATGATTCGTGTATAATCATTTCCGGAAATGTTGAAATCAGCCCGTACGATGACTTTCTTTCCCTTATACCACTCATCAGGATAATCGCTTAATCTGGCTTTAGGGAATGATCCCTCTTCATTTAAAGCTTTTTCTTGCAGAGCGTTTTCTATGCTGCCGGTCGCAAGTCCCACTGTCAGATCAATTGTGCCCTCCTTGGGCACATTTTTTTGCTCGTCACCGGTTAACATGGCGAAATCAGTTTTTTCCGAAATCTGATCAGGGGTCATCTTAAACAATGCCCCTCCGGAGAAATACTTACGAGCCACTACTTCCTGTGTATTATTTGGATCGCCGTTTTCCTTAATATAGTTAAAAACACCCTTTTTTAAGGCTTTAAGATACTGATTGTAAATCCTCATCTGGACACTTTTGTCGGCAATATCGATACCATTGACTGTGTTGTGGTTGGCATAAAGCTGGCCCAAAAGTGATTCTTTCAAATTGTTCTTAAACCAGGTAGCCAAAATGACGGAGTTGTAGATCTGGCGAAGGGCAGCAAAATTCTTGCCTTGATTGACTTCCTTTTCAATCTCTGGAAGGACAATTTCGCGAATGATCTGGGTGGTTACGGAACTATAACTTTTGGCTTTAGTCGCACTATAACCATCCAGCCCATAATTCTTTACACCTAAGTTCTTATTCATCGCGACATAATCTTCTTCCAACATGACTTTTAAATGACTATCGACAACAAAGACATTATTTTCATTTGTATAAACAACAGCGCTTTTAGGAACGATCCAAATCTTATTAAAGGTATCAACGGGTATATCGGAGGTGTTGTATAGGGCACGGGCCTTTGCATAAACCCTGTCCCAAAACTTTTTGCCTAAATCTTTTTCCGGGTAAACGGCCGTGGAAGTCACTTGCTTTAAAATATAATCTTGGGCCAAAAGGTCCCGACCCATGTCTGTTTCTCCAAATTCCTTAACAATAATTTTGTTCTTTTCATAAGGAGACAGGTTGACCCATTGCTCATTTTCCGGAACTGTCAAGGAAGCCAAAAAATATTTGATGAGTTTCAAGCCTTCTGTTTTTAATCCGGCATCTTTCAATCCGGACTGGCCGGGATCAACAATAAAATCAAATAGCAAAGGATTTTCGGGATGAATGATCAGGCCCTTTATCATTGCGGGTTGGAAAGCTCCGCTAAAGGGGACCATGGTCCCGGGTTCAGGAAGGGTTAAAAGTGTGTTGGCGTATATTTTAGGAAAAGGAGTTAAAGAAGTCAGGAAAAAACAGAAGATAACGGCAATGCTGAAAATTCTTCTAAACATAGATTGAACTCCTTTAGTTATTAATTTTTTCAAACATGAGAAAAGTTCGCCTTTTTGGAAGGCCCACAGTGAATAAATTTACAAAATTGAAAAGGACGATCATGTGCAACTCTCTGAAGAAAGCGTTATTTTTAAAGGGTAACATATATTTTATGATTGTCAAATTTGGCAAGCCAAAAGATTCGCTCACAACATACTGGAAGTAATATAGTTAGGAACATTATAAAGGAATTTTAAAGATTTTATTAAAATTCGTTCCAACACCAAAAAGAGAGAGTGTTTTTTTGGGACATCCAAGAACGCCGTTAAAACGCAGGTCTGGATTGAGATATGTAATAATTGAATTGATTTATGTTAGGAAGCATGTAAAATAAACGCACATATTTAGGTGATGGGGTTCACCAAAACCGCCCGGAGAATTTGGGCTAATAACCTCTACTGATTTTTAAATTGGTAGGGGTCATTTTTTTATCCTTACCTGAAAAAAATAGGAGCATTAAAATGGAACAGATATACGTTATTGCGACAGTGTGGCTTGGGCTTGCCGTGGTCTGTGCGATTATTGCCCATCATCTTAGGATTTCGGTGGCTTTAGTCGAAATAATTATGGGGATTATTGCCGTGGCTGTTGTTAACCGCTGGTGGGGTGTTGGTGCTTTTGGCAATGATCTTGAGTGGATACGTCTCCTGGCTTCGTTCGGAGCGGCATTGCTCACATTTTTGGCCGGAGCAGAACTTGACCCAAGAGTTATCCGTACGAAATGGCAAGAGGTTTCGGTGGTGGGCTTTGTCGGGTTCCTCGCGCCTTTTTTGGGATGCGCGGCTTTTGCCCGCTTTCTTCTTCATTGGGACCCGCGGGCAAGTTGGCTGGCAGGGGTCGCCCTTTCGACAACTTCGATGGCGGTGGTTTATGCTGTTATGCTTGAAACGGGATTTAACAAAACAGAATTCGGCAAAGGGATATTAGGGGCATGTTTTGTAAACGATCTTGGGACTGTCATCGCCCTCGGGCTTATTTTTGCTCCGTTTACTTATAAAACAATCGTGTTTGTCGTCGTAACAGCGATCATCCTTGGTCTTTTCCCATGGATGACGTCCTCTTTGCATAAAACTTATGGTAATCGAACAGCGGCCATTCGCGCGAAGTGGGTGATGCTGGTATTATTTGGTTTGGGCGCGCTTGCTTTATGGTCGGGGAGTGAAGCTGTGTTGCCGGCTTACATCGCTGGTATGCTTTTGGCGGAATTTGCCGCTAAAGAGCATCATTGGGTGAGCAGATTACGCACCTTAACAGTCGGCTTTTTGACGCCATTTTATTTTATCCGGGCGGGTTCGCTTGTTTCATTAGGGGCCTTGGCCGTCGCCCCATTTGTATTTTTGATTCTTTTGGCGGGCAAAATTATTTCGAAAATTTTTGGGCTTTTTCCTGTTATCAGTATTTTTAGAAAAGACAATAGGGAAAAATGGTATTATACTTTAATGATGTCAACGGGGCTGACCTTTGGCACGATATCATCGCTTTACGGTTTGTCCCATGGCATTATTTCTAAAGGACAATATTCTTTTTTGGTAGCGACGGTGATTGCCAGCGCGGTCATCCCGACGCTTATAGCCAATCTTGCTTTCTTGCCGGCCCATCTTCTGGAGCAGAAAAATAAGATCGGCAAGATGATGGCAGAGGGGATTGACGAGGAATAAAGGAACAATATGAAGAGATGGCTGATATTTTTGATCGTCTTTGTTTTATTTGGGCCGATATTTTCAGGGGCCCAAGAGATCAAAGACGGATTGAATAAAATAACATTGCCGGACGGCTCTGTGTACGAAGGTGAGTTTAGCAAAGGAAAATTTGACGGCAAAGGCCAACTTGATTACGCGGACCAAAGGCAGTATATAGGTGAATTTAAAAATGGTCTTTATGACGGTCAGGGGGTGCTTCTTTATACAGACGGCAGTAAATACGAGGGCCAATTTAAAAAAGGTCTTTTAAATGGCCAGGGCGTTATAACTTATGCTGATGGTGATACGTATAAGGGGCAATTCAAAGACGGAGAAATAAGCGGTCAGGGGGTCTTGACTAATTTTGACGGCACGGCGCATCGTTTTGATTGACGCGTTGTTTGATAATGTTTAAAATATAAAAAATTTTACCTGCCCCCATGCTCCAGTGGGGGCGGGAATCATAATGAAAGGGGATTGTATATGTTAAGCAGAGCAAATGTAATGAAAATATTCTTCGGTGTTTTAGCGCTGACTTTATTTGCGTTCTCAAGATTGTCCTATGCGGATTGGTCAGTGGGCGTTAATGTTGGCGGGCCGGGATACCATCACGACGATCGTCATTTTTATCGATGGCATGAGCATCCCCATTACGGTCTTCACATAGGTTTTCTTCCAGCCGGATACTTTACAATTTGGGCGGGAGGGACAAGGTACTATTATTATGATGGATTGTATTACACCTACGTTGGCCACGGGGATTATATGTTGGTCGATCCTCCGGTAGGGGCGTATGTGAACGCAATTCCTCCGGATTTTCAGCCGGTCAGCATTAACGGTAGAATTTACTATACCGATAATGGCGTTTACTATATTTTAACGCAACATCATGGTTATAAAGTCGTTGCCGCGCCTGTGGTGTACGCTCAGCCGCCGGTACAGGTTGTTGTTTCTCAACCGGCCACAACAGTTGTAGCAGCGCCGGTGGCCGTGTACGCTCAAGACACATTCCCGATTGATATTCCCAATAGCAATGGCGGGCATACAACGGTGGTTATTAAAAAATCAGGAAATGGCTATGTTGGTCCTCAAGGGGAATTTTATGCGACATTTCCTAAAGTCGCCCAATTGAAGGCTATGTATGTAAAATAAGTAGTGCCTGTCACTATTTATTGTCGTAGGGGCGGACCTTGTGTCCGCCCTTACTCATATTCTCTACGCGCAATCCATCCCGCCCTAATATAATTAATAAAATAATTTCGATAAATAGTTTGTTTATAAATATATCAATGCTAAAATTGATATAACAATTAAGAGTTTTTTGTGGAGAACTCGATGAGTTACTATAAAGTGTTGGGATTAGAAAAGGAGCCCTTTTCAACAAGTCCTGACTCTGTATTTTTTTATGAATCACCGGACCACAAGGCCGCGCTGATGAGGCTTTTGATTGAGATACGGCTTAAGCGAGGGCTTAGCCTTATCCTCGGCGATCCGGGCACAGGCAAAACCACTCTTTCCCGCAAGCTCTTTCATATGCTCAAAGAAAGAAATGATATCATTTTTCATATGATACTTGACCCGACTTATGAAACGGAAGAAGCATTTTTACATTCGCTGGTCCAAACTTTCAATCTATCCATTGCTAATAAGGACATAACCCTCCTCGGGTTTAAAGAAGCGATCAAGAAATATCTTTTTCAGAAATTCGTTGAAAACAAAATTGTTGTACTACTGATCGATGAAGCTCAAAAGCTGAATACTTTGTCCCTTGAAATATTACGCATGCTTCTTAATTATGAGACGAACGAATGCAAGATGCTGCAGCTGGTCCTTTTGTCTCAGATGGAAATCCTGCCGCGCCTGAGTGAAATGAGAAATCTTTGGGACCGCATAAACATTAAATACTGCCTTAACCCTCTTGATGAAAAAGAGACAAAAGAAATGATTGCTTTCCGGATAAGGCAGGCGGGATATTTCGGCGGGGACCTTTTTAGCGATGACGCGCTGTCTGAAATTTATCACTACACTCAAGGGTATCCCCGGCGCATAGCGATGCTTTGCCACCACGCGATAAAGGAATTAGTGATGGAGAACAAGTTCACCGTGGACGCCCAACTTATACGCGAGTTGATCGCCGGCGAAGTAAGAATAAAAAATAGTGTTTAGGTCCAAATAAAATGCCAAATGAGAATAGCACTCCTGAAGAAAGATTACTTAAGATCATAGAGGGGACTGTTAATCCCGCTCGACCTTCCCTTGCTCTTTCCGCCAAGGGAGGGGAATCAAAGTTTAAGTTTGACTTCAGGCACTTGGAAGAAAAGGTAAAACATCTTTTTTCTGATAAAAATAGTTTTAATAATCTGGATTTGGGAAATGTCAATAAGGCGATCGCCGGCGTGTGTGTCGTATTTACGATTTTCTGGATTTTTAATTTTGCGCGCGAGGATTTTGTCCTTAAAGAAAGGTTGGAGAAAATAAGGATCGGGGCCGCCGGGTCTTTGTACAAAGAAGAGAACAGCCTTTCCATGGGCGCGAATATCGGAGAGCTAATGGTCAGCGCGGCAAAACGGAATATTTTTAAATGGCCTTCTCAGGGAAATGAGGCGGCACAAGTTTCAACGGGCCAAACCCCAAAACAAAAGGCCCCTGCCGAGGCGGGCGCCACAGGAAATATAAAATTAGTCGGCATCATATGGACAGATAATCCCCAGGCGATGCTGGAGGACGCTAAAGAACAGAAGACGTATCTGGTGAGCGCGGGTGATAATATAGGTGATCTGAAGATAAAGAAAATCCTTTCTGACAAAATTATGGTGAGTAAGGGGGGGCAAGAGTGGGCATTAAGGTGATTTGTTGCAGCGTATTGCTGTTCTCATGCCTTTT
>CAZABZ010000054.1:0-3420 GCA_964483535.1 uncultured Planctomycetales bacterium
CGTCGAAAGGTGGCGGTACATCAATACGATGATGGCAAGCCCTATGGCGACTTCTGTCGCGGCAACAAGGATGACAAAAAATACGATCAATTGCCCGGCGTAATCGCCATTAAATTTTGAGAAGGCCACAAAAGACAGGTTTGAAGCCGCCAAAAGAAGTTCCAGAGACAAAAGGACCTTGATCACATTGCGGCTGGTTATAACTCCTATCAGCCCCACCGAGAAGATAATGCCGCTTAAAGCTAAATAAGACCCAAGTGTTATCATGTGTTTTTCGTGCCCTTACCAGTGCTTAAGGCTCCTTGAGCCAGGGAAACAATGCCGAAAATCGCAATCAATAAAAGAAGCGATGTTAATTCAAAGGGCAGTAGATAATCCGTAAAGAGAATTTGGCCGATGGTTTCAATCGTCCCTCTGATGGAAGAAGGTCCCATGGCTTGGGCTTTGATGAAGCTTTGGGTGGCTAAACCAAAGGAGAACAGGAACATCAACCCTGCCATGCTTCCCCACAAACGAAAACGGGTTTGTTGAGTTGGTTCGAGTGTAATGGCCTTAAGATCCAGGCACATGATCACAAAGAGGAAGAAAACAAGCACGGCGCCCGCGTAGACCAAAAGAAGGACCATGCCTACAAAAAATGCTTCGAGCAGCACAAAGAGGCAGGATAACGAAAAAATAGCGACGACTAAAGCTAAAACGTTATACAGGGGATTGCGCGCCCAGACTACGGCAAGGCTCGCAAAGATCAGGATAGCCGCAAAAAGGTAGAAGAAAAAAGGAGACATAACGTATTATAATAATAGAGGACAGGACCCTATTTTTCAACAAATTCATATTTTTCTTAACGGGCGGACACAAGGTCCGCCCCTACGAATTATCAAAGTGCTTGAGAGAACGTGGGCCTTGTGTTATCTTAATCACGCATTATTTTTGAGTGGAGGCCCGTATGAATGGGAAAGTGAAAAATAAAAAATTAAGCGTGACCGCGGTCCAAGAACTGCAGATCTTACGCAACGTTGTTGATATCGCTTCCTCCGAGATGGATTTAAATCTTACCCTGCAGTTAATCGTCAAAATCGTTACCGAGATGACGGACGCGGATTCTGTTTTTGTCTATCTTTTTGATGAGAGCAAGCAGCACCTGGTCCTGAGGGCTTCCAAGACCGCGCATAAAAAAGAACTGGGCCACGTGGTCTTGAAAACCGGCGAAGGGATTACCGGATGGGTCGCCCGTGAAAACAAGACAGTGGCGATAAAGACACGCGCCTACCGCGATCCGCGTTTTAAAAGTTTCGATGTGCTTCCTGAAGACCGCTATGAGGCTTTTTTATCCGTTCCGGTCATATATAAGGGAAAAGCCATCGGGGTTGTTAATGTCCAGCACAAAAGACAGCAGGATTATTCGATTGAGACAGTCAATCTGATCGAAATGATCGCCAAACAGGTCGGCGGCATCATTGAGCATGCCAGGCTTTTTGAGGAGACAAAGAAGAAAGCCCTGCAGTTTGACGCATTAATCAAGGTCAGCCGTTCAATCACCAGCGAGGATTATTTAGATGAGATCCTTGACCTGATCGTGGTGGTCACCGCCGAGATGCTGAATTCCAAGATTTGTTCCATCATGCTTTTGGATGAAAAGGGCTCGGAACTCTCGATTAAAGCCACACAGTCCTTGAGCCAAGAGTATAAACAAAAACCTAATATTAAGGTAGAGAACAGCCTGTCTGGCAGTGTTATCAAATCTAAAAAGCCCGCGGTTGTCTATGACGTAAGTAAAGATGAAAAATACGCTTACCGCGATTTGGCCCTTAAAGAAGGATTGACCTCCATGGTGGCGGTGCCGATGATCGTCAAAGATAAGGCCATCGGGGTCATCAATGTATATACCAAGCAGCCGCATCATTTTGAAGACCAAGAGATCAGTGTGTTGCAAATAGTTGCCAACCAGGCCGCGGTGGCGGTGGAGAATACTAAATTGATGCAAGAGTCCTTAAAGGCCAGGGAAGCTTTGGAAACCCGCAAACTCATTGAGCGGGCCAAAGGTATTTTGATGAAGATGAACAATCTTTCTGAAGATGCGGCCTACCATCTGATCCACAAAAAGAGCATGGATACCTGCCGGTCCATGAAGGACATCGCCGAGTCGGTGATTCTAATGGCAGAGTTGCAGAAGTGAGCTCCCTCGTAAATTTTTTATTGACAAAATTGCACACACAGGTGTATATTGCCGCTGTCATTTAAAGGGTAATAAGGATTTTCCCAATAGGGAGGCTTCTATGAGACAAACAAGCACAGTTAAAAGAACGACAGTCACTTCTTCAGCACCTAAAAGCAGATTTGGAATGCCTTTGGAGAAAACCGTTAAGTCCAACGGGAATTTAAATCAAAAGATCGCGGAAAAGGCTTATGAGCTTTATGTCGCGCGTGGTTGCGAAAATGGCCATGACGTCGAGGATTGGATCGAAGCTGAAAGAATTGTTAAGGGTTTTTAAGTTTTTCTTGACAAAGTGTTTTTTAGCAGGTATATTTTGATTGTAGTTTGAAAATTAAAAAAGTCCGGAGCAAAGATGTTCCGGGCAGATCCACGGGCAATGGTATGTCCTCTTGAGGGAAGTGAATAACTCAAGGGGATTTTTTATTTTAAGGGCATTGAAGTCCGGTTTTGTATGCGTGAGATGCATACGAGATCGGATTTTTTATTGCCACCACAACGCCGCGAGGCAGAGAGGAAAACGCAATGGGAACAACACCACCAGTAAATCCTATCAATTCCGGGGATACGGCATGGGTTTTGATCTCGGCAGCTTTAGTTTTGTTGATGACGGCACCGGGACTTGCCCTGTTTTACGGAGGCATGGTTAGGCGTAAAAACATCTTAAGTGTTTTGATGCAATGTTTTATGGCTTTGGCCATTGTCAGTGTATTGTGGGTAGTTTATGGGTATAGCTTGGCCTTTGGGCCGGGGCATGGTTTTCTAAAACCGTTTATCGGCGGTTTTGATTGGTTCATGCTCCATAAGGTGGATATCAATACTCCTAATACGGATTACGCGCCAACGATTCCTCATCAGGCATACATGATTTTCCAGATGATGTTCGCGGTGATCACACCGGCATTAGTTATCGGCTCTTTCGCCGAACGGGTCAAATTCTCCGCGTTTGTATGGTTTACCGTTTTATGGTTAACCTTTGTGTATTGTCCTATTGCTCATATGGTTTGGTCACATGATGGCTTGGCTGGCAGTCAATGGGGGGCTTTGGACTTTGCCGGCGGGACAGTCGTTCACATGAATGCCGGTTTAGCGGGGTTAGTTACGGCTTTGTTTTTAGGCAGTCGCATTGGCACGAACAAACCCGGCATGCACAACGTGCCTTTTGTCATGATCGGCGCTTCCTTATTATGGTTCGGGTGGTTTGGTTT
>CAZABZ010000054.1:3520-7214 GCA_964483535.1 uncultured Planctomycetales bacterium
GGAGGGTTTTACATGAAATTAATCATTGCATTTATTCAGCCCAACAAGCTCGATGATGTCAAGCAGGAGCTTTACGCGGCGGACGTTAACTTGATCACAGTGTCCGAAGTTTTGGGCCATGGCCGCCAGATTGGCGTCACTGAATTCTATCGCGGGGTCAAGGAAACGGGTAATTTGCTGCGCAAGGTACGATTGGAAATCGCGGTCAATGAGGATTTCGTTGAACCGACCATCAAGGCCCTCATTAAAGGCGCCCGTACCGGTAAGATCGGGGACGGTAAGATCTTCGTTGTGGATCTGCCCAGATGCATACGCATTCGTACCGGTGAAGAAGGATCAAAAGCCATCGGTTAAGATGAAAAACTTGACAGTTTTGGGCATATATATTATTATGCCCAACATTGTCAGAACAATGCAGTTTTATTTTGTTAATAAATCAGGAGGGTCTATGAGTCAAGCTCGTGAAGAAGTCATTCAGGCCGCCGCTGAAGGGTGTTGCGGTAAAGGTTCTTTTAGCGAACATTTGCCTGAATATTTTGGTGAAAACGTATTTAGTCTCAAGGTGATGAAAGAATGTCTTTCTCCCAAAGCGTATGCTTCCATTGAGAAGACCGTTAAAGAAGGCGGCAAGTTGGACACTTCTATCGCCGATGAAGTGGCCGAGGCCATGAAAAAATGGGCCATTGCTAAAGGCGCCACGCATTTCACCCATTGGTTTCAGCCCATGACAGGAACTACCGCTGAAAAACACGATTCTTTTATCGCCTGGGACGATGCGGGCGGAATTTCCTTAAATTTTTCAGGCAAAGAACTTATTCAAGGCGAGCCGGATGCTTCTTCTTTTCCTTCCGGCGGATTGCGCGCGACTTTTGAGGCCCGCGGTTATACCGGCTGGGACCCGACGTCCCCGGCCTTTATTAAGGAAGGCCCGGAAGCGACAACTTTGTGCATACCGACATTCTATATCGGCTATCATGGTGAGGCCCTGGATAAAAAGACCCCTTTGCTGCGTTCCATGGCCGCCTTAAGCAAGCAGGTTTGTCGTTTGGCCAGTCTTTTTGGCATTGATACTAAGGGTAAACGCTCGTATTGCACCATAGGCCCTGAGCAGGAATATTTTTTGATCGACAAAGCCGATTATCAGGCTCGCCTGGATTTGGTTGAAACCGGTCGTACGCTGTTTGGCAGAAAGCCGGCCAAGCATCAACAGCAGGAAGACCATTATTTCGGCGCTATCAAACCGCGTATCATGGGGTTCATGGAAGAATTGGACCGCACTTTATGGGGCTTGGGCATTCCAGCTAAGACCCGCCATAATGAAGTGGCCCCAGCCCAGTATGAACTCGCGCCGATTTATGAAGAACTTAATATCGGCGTTGATCATCACATGATTCTTATGGAAGTCATGCGTCAGATAGCTGATAAACGCGGCTTGGCTTGCCTTTTGCATGAGAAGCCTTTTGCCGGTATCAACGGTTCCGGCAAGCATAATAATTGGTCCGTGGTCGGGCCCGACGGTAAGAACTGGCTTTATCCGGGCAAGACCCCGCATGAAAACGCCAAGTTTTTGACCTTGCTATGCGCGATCATCAAGGCCGTTGACACCTATGCCGATCTTTTACGCATGTCTGTCGCCTCTGCGGGCAATGATCACCGTTTGGGAGCCAATGAAGCGCCTCCGGCGATAGTGTCCATCTTTTTAGGGGAGCAGTTGACCGACATTATCGAGCAAATTGAAAAAGGCGGAGCCAAGTCGTCCAAACAAGGCGGCGTATTGCAGGTGGGGGTTGATTCCATGCCGCCTTTGGCCAAGGACACCACTGACCGTAACAGGTCATCGACTTTTGCCTTCACCGGTGCTAAGTTTGAATTCCGCGCGGTAGGTTCTAATATGAACCCTTCAGGCGCTAACATGGTCCTTAATACCATCGTGGCTGATGCCATTTGTGATATCTGTGATCAACTTGAAGCTGACAAGAAAGCCGGCAAGGATTTTAATACCAGCCTGCAAAAGGTCCTTCAGGAGGTCATCAAGAAACACAAGAAGGTGGTTTACAATGGGGACAATTATATTCCTGAGTGGCAGATCGAAGCCAAAAAGCGCGGGCTGCCTAATTTGAAAAATACGCCCGAGGCCCTGGAAGCCCTCAAGGTCAAGAAAAACATCCAGGTCTTAGTCAAGTATGGTGTTTTGACCGAGACAGAAGTTGCTTCCCGTTATGAGATCAACAAACACGCTTATAAAACGGTTTTGATCTTGGAAGGGGATTGCGCGGCCACTATCGCCCGCACGCAGTTGATCCCGGCGGCCATTGAGTATCAAAAACAGCTGGCGGATACCATTAAGTCCGTCGGCGCCGCTGGAAAGACCACAGGGCAGAAAAAATTGCTCAAAGCAGTCTCTGGCTTGATCGAGCAATCTTTGAGTGACTGCGATGCTTTGGAGGCAGCGCTGAGCAAACATGACACGGCTAAGATTTTTAGCGTCATGGCCAAGCTTCGTGAGTCCATTGATGAGCTGGAAGGTTTAGTTCCAGCTATCTTATGGCCTTTGCCCAGTTACGCCCAGATGCTTTTGATGAATGTGTAAAAGGGAGGGCGTGAATTTTACAGAAAGGGGCGGATATTTTATCCGCCCCTTTTTTTATGATTATAGTATAATCCTTTATGCTCAAAATAGCGTTAGCTCAAATCAATTCGACTGTCGGAGACCTGACCGGCAATACGCGCAAGATCCTGGAATATACGGCACTGGCCCAAAAAGCCGGGGCAGAGCTTGTGGTATTTCCTGAATTAGCCATTTGCGGCTATCCACCCGAAGATCTACTCCTTAAAAAACATTTTGTGGCAGATAATATTAAAGCGCTGGGCGCGCTGGCTGGGAAGATTGGCAATGTCAGCGTTATCACGGGCTTTGTGGACAGTGACGCCGGCGGAAAGATCTATAATGCCGCGGCCATTATCAGCGACGGTAAATTACAAAACGTCTATCATAAACAGGAATTGCCCAATTATGGCGTTTTCGATGAGAAGCGGTATTTTTCTTTAGGCAAGAATTCAGGGGTCTTGACGATCAAGGATGTCAAAATCGGCATTAATATCTGTGAGGATATCTGGATCGATGGGGCGGTGCATCAGGCACAGGCCGAGGCAGATGTTCAAGTTTTGATCAATATATCAGCATCTCCTTATCATGCCGGGAAGCTGAAGGTGCGCCAGGAACTTTTGCTGCGTCGCGCCAAGGAAACAAAAACATATCTGGTGCATGTCAATACCGTCGGGGGCCAGGATGAACTGGTTTTTGACGGGGGGAGCATGGTTATTTCTTCGTCGGGTGATTTGATCGCCCGGGCCAAACAGTTTGAAGAACAGTTGCTCGTTGTGGATCTTGATTCGGACACTCATCGTCGTTCGTCCATAGCGCCGCTTTTGGATGAGTCTGAAGAAATTTATAAAGCCCTGGTTTTAGGGACCAGGGATTATGCGTCCAAAAACGGTTTTAAAAAAGTAGCGCTGGGTTTAAGCGGAGGAGTGGATTCCGCATTGGTTGCCTGCATTGCTTGTGACGCGTTTGGGCCTGAGAATGTCACGGCCATTTCTATGCCAGGCCCGTTTAACAGCAAGGCCACCCGCCGGGACGCAAGGGTATTGGCTAAGAATTTAAAAATTGAGCTAAAAGAAGTTCCCATTAAAA
>CAZABZ010000055.1:0-7066 GCA_964483535.1 uncultured Planctomycetales bacterium
CCTAAACAGGACATGCATTGCATCAAGATCCCCAGAATATTCTTACGACGGACCATGCCGCCATAAAAGAAACCCAACGCCGGTGTCATTAAAAGCACTAAAGCTGCTGACACAAGCACCCATGCCGTATCTCCCGCATTAATCTGATTAATTGTTCCCATAGAAATTCCTTCTCCTGAATCTATCGTCTATAAAAAACACCCGTCATCGGATCCGTCGGCATCAATGCCAATCTATTTAAGGACCTCATTGCCCTTGAATTAGAGCATATATTATTCTCCCCCACTGGCTTTTTCAACTATAATATTAATATGTCTTTTAATTTTTTTATCAAGCCTGTGTTGGCGGGACTATCCGTGGGAGCATTCTGTATGTCCTATTGTTTCCCCTTCCTGGCCACATTCATCGCCAGCGAAGACAGGACTGCCAAAAGGAACTTCCTCTTAATTTTTTATTTTATGTTGGGCAGATTTTTAGGTTACGTCGCCTTCGGGCTCATATTCGGTTTTCTCGGAGAGCAACTGAAATCCCCTTATCTGACCTTGATCACAGACCTGTCCCTGGTCCTCGTTTCCATCGTTATGCTCCTGCACATCACTGGCCTTTCCAAACAAAAAGAGGACCTGTGCCTTGCCTCTAAAATACACAACCGTAACGCCATTGTCATGGGGTTTCTCATGGGCGTCAATATCTGCCCGCCTTTCCTGCTTTCGTTGGCCTATGTTGTTTCGCTCAGGGATGTCCTTCAAAGCGTGCTTTACTTTGCGATCTTCTTTTTCGCCAGTTCCATCTACTTTCTGCCCATGGTCTTCGTCGGCAAGATGGCAAAAATAAAAGAGCTTCAGAAAACCGCGCGTGTGTCCGGTATTATGGCCGCGTGTGTTTTCATTATTTACGGGGGTTATTCGATTATAAAGAATTTTATTATGAAATAAGGAGATGAATTATGTTCGGTGGAAAATGGCTCAACCGGATCAATAATTTCGGCGTATGGATCTTGCTTTTCCTGATCTTCTTATTTATCATTACAGGCTACGGCATGACAAAAAATGTCATGGACCCTGTACTGGCAAAATATATCCATACCCGCCTGCTGCCTATTCCTTTTTTTGTCTTTTTGATGGTCCATGTGCTGGGATCGGTATACCGGCAATTTAAAAACTGGAACATATTTAAAAGCGAGCGCGTGCTAAATATCTATGTCTATTTGCTTGGCTTTATTATGACAGGCCTTTTTATCTGGCTGTATTTTCGTTGACCATGAATAAATTCTTTAAAACAATAATTGCCGTTCTTTTCATGCTCGGGATCCTGGGCTCGGCGGCCTACGTGATCTTTACCCGCGAAAAAATCATAAAAATTGAGGAAAACCCGGCCGCATTCCACGAAGCGATGTATTACAAGAAATTCTTTGGCAATGATATCGTCCAATGTGCCCTATGCCCCAATAGGTGCGTGCTCTCACCGGGCCAATACGGCCTGTGCAAAGCCCGGAAGAACATCCAGGGAAAACTGTATTCTTTAGTGTATGGTAAAATCGCCACATCGCATGTCGATCCCATCGAGAAAAAACCTTTCTTCCATGTCCTGCCGGGCAAGACGGCATTTTCCATCGCAACCACCGGCTGCAACATTCAATGCCTTTTTTGCCAAAACTGGGAAATCTCCCAGATATTCCCTTTTGAAATGCAAACCGAGGCTGCCACCCCCCAACAAGTGGTGCAACAAGCCCTGGACAGCGGCTCGCAAGCTATCGCTTTTACCTACAGCGAACCGACTATTTCTTTTGAATATGTGCTCGACATTGCCAAATTGGCCAAAGCCGCTGGTTTAAAAACACTCATGGTCAGCAACGGCTATATTGAACAAAAACCACTGCGGGAAATCCTTAAATACATCGATGCGTATAAAGTGGACTTTAAAGGTTTTGATGAGGGATTTTATAAAAGGATGACCCAAGGCCACCTGCAGCCGGTTTTGGAGACCATGAAAACAATCCACCAAAGCGGGGTATGGCTTGAGATCGTCACCCTGCTGATCACGGGCCAAAATGACAGCGATGATCAAATCCGCGGCCTGGCCCGATGGATCCATAAAACCCTTGGTGACAATGTCCCTTTGCATTTCTCGCGCTTTTTCCCTAAATATAAACTGCTCAATGTCCCGCCCACTCCGCCGGAGACCCTCATCCGCGCGAGGGAAATTGCCATGCAAGAAGGACTAAAATATGTCTACACGGGCAATATTGACTACCCGCAGGGCGAAATCACCCGCTGCCCCTCATCCGGTGAAGAAATTATTGTGCGCCAAGGCATGTTTACCATTTATAACGGACTAAAGAATGGGGCTTGCAAAAACGGAGAAAAAATTCCGGGCATCTGGAATTAAAAAAGCACAACGGCCATCATGGCATTTACAATAATCAAAAATAGCAGCGTTTTATAAACACCAAAGGCCGGGACCATAAAAACACTTACTCCCAAGGCCCCTAAACAGGAACCAAAAAGATCTGCCGCGTAAATCGCGCCAATGGGCAATTGGTCCGTCTGTTTTTGCCGGGTAAAAAATAAAGTATTGGCGCAGGAAAACTCCAGCCCGATGAGCACCCCGATCCCCGCCCCAAAGATGATCCATGCCTCAGGCGAAAGGACCCACTGGAATTGGGCGGCAACCCAAATAAGAAAAAGCCAAAGCGCAAAATATGTCCCTATGGCCATATGAAGTTTAACTAGACTTAAGTTTTTGGGGAGGGAATGTGATTTTTTATTCCCCCAAAAAGCCCCGACAGCCGTTGCGGCCATAAAAGCTGAAATGATCCAGGCAATTTTATAATACAGATTGCCATAAAAGACCTGGAATCCGTAAATCACAATCACCTCGGCCGACATCAAAGAAAACCCTCCCATGGACATGGCGGCGATGAGAAGGGACTTGCGCGGTAACAGGACCAAAAAAAGGCATAAGCCTAAAACAAAAAAATAATTCGTCCTCATGACAGACGCAAACATGCCGGCGAGATTTTGATGAAAAATGCTCAACCAATATATTAAATTATAAAGATAGCCCTGCGGATGCAAATCAAAATTGATCCGCGCTGTTTTATTGGATTTAAAAACAGCTTCAGTCTTCCCGACGCGATCCGTGGTGTAACGGTACACAATGGCAGGGCCATTGACAAAATAATTATGAATGCCGCGGGCGTGGAGCCTGCGGATAAGCTCTTTGGGATCATCGGCCAAAGGCTTACTTGAGGCAAGGATAAAAAGGACATCTTCCGGCAGGATGACAACCGAAGGAAAATTTCGTTGTATTGTCCTATATAAGGACGTCCCCAGATTCTCTAAAGGCCCGGATATGGAGTCCGCCGCAAACACCAAATGCGTTGCCATCACCCCGTCAGGTTTTAAATGCCCGCGCACCTCTTTGAAAAAATCATCCGTAAAATAACGGTTGATCAGGGCCGTTGAAGGATTGGGTAAATTAATGATGATCACGTCGAAATCATTCGCAAGTTTCTTGAGAGAGCGTCGCGGATCTTCTTTAATGAGCGTCACCCGTCCCCCATCCAGGAGGTGACGGAAGGCGGGAATATAAACACGGGCAAGGTCGATGATGGCCGGGTCCAGCTCCGTGTAAAAAACCTGCCTGGGGGCATACTTCATGATCTCGCGCAGAGCGCCGCTAAAACCGGAGCCGATCAAAAGGACCTTTTGCGGGTCCGCGTTAGAAAACATGGGGAAATGGACAAGATATTCATTGAAAGATTCGTCCTGGTTGGTCCCAACCGACAAACCGCTTTCATAAAAATTGAGTTGATCCCCCGTGCGGGTAACAGCAAGGTTACCGTATATCGAATTCTTTGTTTCCACCAACCGCTCGTTAGGAAACCTTAAAGCAGCGCTTCGGACATTTAATTGTTCGGAAAACAAAAAACAAACAAGGCCCAAACAGGCCGCCAGCATTGCGGCCATAAAGAAATATTTTTTCCCCGCCATCTTTTCAAAAAACAATAAAACCAACACAACCATAAGATTCAAGAAAATAAGAACGGCGCTGGTTTGAAATTCATTTAAAAACACCAACCCATAACTAAATACCAAGCCGCCCAAGACAAAACCCAGGGCTTCATAAAAATAAGCCCTCCCCACAAAACCATTCCCATTTTTCTGTACGTGGCGGTCCTTCCCATATTGAGACGCGGCGGTAAACTGGATCCCAAAGACAAGGCACAAAGGCGCTACGACAAAAAAAGAAACCAGAACCGCGGGCATAAGGTCCGGAATTTGACCTGCAGCGTTGGTAAGAAGGCTTTTACTTAATCGTACCCAAAAAATTGTCAGGGGGATCAATAATGCGGCCAGTAAATGACAGATAAGTAATAGTGGCAAACCATAGAACAGTCTTCTCGAAGATTTTATGATGACACTGCCTATCCCAACCCAAAAAAGCCATCCGAACAAGAGCCAGCCAATGAAAAACTCATTTCCGTAAAAACTGACGATCAGTTCGCGGGTCATGACGATCTGGGAAACAAGGCAAGAAAAGCCGAGGATAAAAAGCGACAGGAACAACATCATGGTCTTTGATATTCTTTTAAAACACCATATTTTGAGAAAACAATCTGCCAAAGCTGCTGTTGTCTGGACCGGAATAATCCCGCGCACGATAATAAGTAGTATTTCCACATTCGATAAAACTTATCACCGTAATGAGGTTGGAGACGGGGCCAATGGCAGTCAAAATTCTTAAACCAGGCCATAAGGGTTTGATCGTAGTAAGCACTGAAATTTTGCCAATCTTCCATAATCAGAAGCCCCTCGTAACTCTGGCCGATCTGTCTAATGGAAGGGATCATGGCATTAGGAAAAATATATTTGTTGAGCCAAGGATCAAAAAACGTCGTCGATTTATTACCACCGATGGTTTGGAGTAAAAAAAGCCCGTCATCCTTTAAAGAGCGGGCCACTACCTGCATATACGTCCGGTAATTTTTATAGCCTACATGCTCAAACATCCCCAAAGAAACAATCCGGTCAAATGTCCCGGACACATCACGATAATCCTTTAATTGAATGTCAATGGGAAGTCCGTGGCAGGTTTCTTTCGTTAACTCGACTTGCTGACGAGATACCGTAATGCCGGTGACCCTCACACCATACTGTTCGGCGGCGTATTTGGCAAAACTCCCCCATCCGCACCCGATATCAAGAACATGCATCCCCGGCATTAACTGCAGCTTCCGGCAAACCAAGTTAAGCTTGGCTTCCTGCGCTTCGTCTAAATCCCGCGCGTTTTTCCAATACGCGCAGGTATAAACCATGCGTTTATCTAACATGCACCGGTAAAGATCATTACCAATATCGTAGTGATGCTTGCCTATCGTAAAAGCGTTGGATTTGCGTTGATGATTTAAAACTTTTGATTTTAAAGCAGAAATAAATAAGGGGAACGTAAAAATCAGCCGGAACCTGCCCTCCATCTCAGCGCGCAACAATCTGAAAAAAACCTCATCCAGATTTTCACAGTCCCACCAGCCATCCATATACGCCTCTCCGAGGCCGAGAGAACCTTGCGCAATGATGCGCTGGTAAAACCCTTCATGATGGACCTGAACGTCCCAGGGACGATTGCCGTTAATTCTGATGTCCGCGGCATTAAATAATTGCTCCACCATCCCTTTCCCGGAATTTGGTCCTTTCGAAACCGGCTTTCCTTTAAGGAATTTTTTCATCAACTTTTATTTTATATCAAAGAAAAACCCTCCGCAACTAATTCCGATGCGCAGGGTATGATCTTCAAAGATTTAAGCTTATCCTTTGGCCAAGTGTCCTTCCGGCAAAGCTGTTCCCAATCCTAAAATCGGCAAGGGGCTTTGAATGGGGATGATCCTCAGGATAATCCCCTCGACACCGGTAAAATTACCTTTCTGGAATTCAGCGACCATCGCAGGGTCAAAGTTCATCTCAATACCCTTGCCGTCACGGGCCACATCCAAGCCCATGTTCCTGGCATTTAAGTCGATACCACCGTTAATATCCTTGGCAATGGTATTCATCACAGAATCTTGTTGCACCATGGCAGGATATGGGGAAGGGACTGTTTCCAATAGCGCTGTGTTGGAGACCTTATTAAGCAGGGGTTGAATATTTTTCAACAACGCTGCGCGAAGGGCCTTCATATTTAATTCCAAAAGATCATTCTCTTCCACAGAATACACAGAATACCGTCTTGACATATCACTATTCATGTTATGTGTCACAACATACTCCGGAATCAATTTTTTATCGCTCACCGCCAATTCTGCAATAATATTATCTAAAAGTTTATCAAAACGTTTCCCTTGCAATTCCCCTTCCCATTTCTGATAAACACCAGATTGGATGAGTTTTTCCCCAAGGAGCTCTTGTTTTGTTCCCAAATCAAAACTGAGTTTATCCAGTGTATGGATATTTCTTCCGAGTATCGTCTTCAAATTCTTCAAGACGGTACTCACAATTGGATAGTCGGATCTATTAATACCTGCCAGGTCAGCCTTCATCGCCCTGTCCGCGTAAATGGTTATCTGCAGCTTGCTGTCAGGGTTGTTTTTTATTTGATTAACCACATCTAAAACACGTCCCGCAGCACTTTGCGCTCTCAAATAAGAAAAATTAAAGGGCGCGGCCATATAGTATCCTATTAATTCCCATTTCAATGGATCCATCGTTGACGTTCCATGCTGATAGTTGTAACCTTTTTCCCTAAAATAATTTAAAATACTATTCCCAACCAATTCCATATGATTAACCTCAACTGCTTTACCCCCCACGGGCATCTCAGCGGATGGAATCGTGGATTGAACCATGGCGATAATAATCGCCTTCATCGCTTCTTTATATTCATCAAAAATCTCTAACCCGATAAGCCTGTTTGCTGTATCACGAGGAGATGCGTTGCCTTCAAGATATAATCGAATGTCTTCAGCCGCCTGTGTCGCTTTTAGTCCAAATTTATACTCCTGCGCCGTAATTTCTATTACGTCTTCGATTCTGGGAAGACTGGTGACCAACTGCACTGTCATCGCTTT
>CAZABZ010000056.1:0-7047 GCA_964483535.1 uncultured Planctomycetales bacterium
CCGGGTTTTCCTGTAACACGGGCATAGCCGTCGGCCATGTGGGTGGCGCCTTGTTCATGGCGGGTCAAGATTAATTTGATCTTAGAGCCGACCAAGGCATCAAAAATGGGGATAGTCGCCCCTCCGGGCAGGCCCCAGATATATTCGACCCCTAAATTCTCCAAACATTTAATCAGGGCTTCTGCGCCGTTAATTGTTTTTTTAGGCTGTATTTTTGTATTATCTTTATTCATAGATTCCCTGTTTATACTATTGCAAGTCCGTCATTGCAAGCTCTTTTTCGAATGTCGTGGTTTTAGCCTCAAGCGCTTTGCCGTCAATTTTTCTACAAAATCAATGATTTTTTCTTCCAGCCTCACATTGTATAAGCGGTTGGTTTCCTGCAGGCAGGTTGGCGAAGTGACATTGACTTCAATTAAATAATCTCCCAGAATATCAATCCCCACGAAATAAAGGCCCAGCTTTTGCAAATGAGGTTTGAGAATACTTATGATTTTTTTATCTTGGGCATTGATTGTTGTGGGCATGGGTTTACCGCCGGCAAAAAAATTGTTACGGTGCTCACCGTCTGCATGCATGCGCAGCAAAGCGCCCAGGATTTTCCCGTCTAAAAGCAAGATACGCTTATCGCCGTTTTTAGATTCGGGAATATATTTTTGGACCACAATGGCGTGTTGATAGCGTTCGGTCAAAGTTTCCAGGATGACTTTTGTGTTCGTATTTCCTTTTTCAATGTGAAATACGCTCATGCCCCCGAAAGCATTGGTGGGTTTGGCAATGATATTTTTATGTTTGGCGATAAAATCCAGCAAATCCCCTTTGTTAGCGGAGATGATGGTGGGGGGCGTGAGGTCCTTGAATTGGCTGACCCATACTTTTTCATTAACAGTACGTATGCCGGTAGGATTGTTAATGACCGCGATGTGCCGAGGTAAATGGTCCAGAAGCCAGGTGTTCGTTAAATACTGTTCATCCACCGGCGGGTCAGACCGGATGAAGACCGCGTGAATATCATCCTGGCTTAAACGCGCGGAGTGTTCTTCTTTAAACGGCAGATGCGCAATGGGTTGAGGAATGACCTTGGTTGTGTGAAAATATACTTTGCCTTCAACAAGGCTGATGCCGTCTTCAGGTAAAAAATAGACTTCATGGCCGCGGGCGTGGGCGCCTAACATCATCATAAAGGTAGTGTCTTTTTCGAAAACAACAGTTTCCAGAGGGGCCATCAAAAAGAGGAATTTCATATCAGAGTCCTTTTAAGAGTTTTGACATTTCTTGGAAGCGGGGGTCCAATTTCATGATCTCTCTTCCTGCTGCTATACCCGCGATGCGTCCCAAGATACGGTAAATATCAAAAATATTTAAATTGTGTTCAATGCCGCAGTCTTTACCGTATTTGTCCAAATGCGGGCACATTTTTTGAAAAGCCATGCCGCCGGGCGAGTTTAAATTTTCCCGTGAGCCTTTTTTGGTGTGATAGCGGTAAAACCCGCCGACGAAATTATTGTCAATTTGATACACGCAAACCTCGCAGGGATTTTCCTCAAAGCGATGGATGGTGGGGACGCCTTCCTGTAGAAGAAAATGCGTGATGGTCTGCGCGTCTTTCCCGTGTAAAAGGTCATTGCGTTTTTTGCGGCTTAATTCCAGGACCTGCCCGGGGTCTTCAATGGGCACGACACCCATGCCGTAAGTCCCGGAATCAGGTTTGATAAAAATAAAAGGCTTGCTATCAACATTATGTTCGCGGTATTTGTTTTGAATATCCTCAAAGAGTTTGACAGCCGCCTGGTAGAGGCGTTGTTGGTCAGATTCGTTGTTGATATCCACATGGTTGGCAACTTCATAAAGGCATGAAAATTGCCAGGGGTCAAGACCGATGATAGCGGCGAATTCTTTGATCAGGGCGTTGGCATGACGGAAATGTTCAGACTTAAGCCTGGCATGCCAGCCCGCGTGGATCGATGGGAAAATAGGGATTTTGATTTGTTTTAACTCCTCTGGAATTCCGGAGGAGAGGTCATTGTTCATGATGATTAAGTCAAAGCCTGTTTTACCCTGCTTGATTTTTTCCAAAAGGCGTCTAATACAATAGACTTTAACAATTTGGCCCGTGGCGGTTTCCAGTTCCACGGCGCTGGCGGCCTGAGCGCAAAAAGAAGGTTCATTGACAAAGAAAGTGGCGATTTTGGTGTGGAAACCGGCTTTGGTGATGATCTCCTGCAGGATACGGACGTTTTCTAAATACCACGTGTTTCGCGTATGTTCCTCGGCAACGATCAAAATATTGGCGGCATTGGGCACGCGTGTGAGGATGGCTTTTTTGATGAGGGACTCTGCGTCTGCCAAACCATGTTCACAGAGATTATTGAAGCCGGCGGGGAAAAGATTGGTATCAACGACTGCGATTTTAAAGCCCGCGTCACGGATGTCGACCGATGTGTAAAAGGGGGTGTAGAGTTTTTCGTGGGACAAGAGCCATTGATGGATTTTTCCCTGTTGGCGCTCGATGCAGGGCACGCATATGGCTTGGGAGAAGTTTTGAGTAACCGTTATTTTCATGGCACTATAGTATAATACAAGTCTTTAAATATTTCTGCAACCGCTCAATGGCCGGATCTATCGTTGTGTATTGCATCAATTCGCTTCTGACAGGCGCGGTATTGGGCAGTCCTTTCAGATAGCCCACATAATGTTTGCGGAAGGTCTGCACGCCGTATTTTTCACCTTTATACTGCACGTTTAATTTCAAATGTTCGATGCATATTTGGATTTTTTCTTCAATGCTTGGGTTGGGGATATGTTCGCCGTTTTCAAGGTAATGTTTAGTTTGCTTAAAGATCCAGGGATTGGCAATGGCGCCCCGTCCGATCATGACCCCGTCGCAGCCGGTTTCCAGCATGGCCTTGACATCTTCAGGGCAGGTGATGTCCCCATTTCCGATGACAGGGATACTGATCACTTTTTTAATTTTTTCGAGCCACGACCAGTCCGCGAAGCCGCTGTGCGCTTGCGAACGCGTGCGGCAGTGCAGGGTCAAAGCTTTGGCGCCGGCGTCTTCCACCATTTTAGCGACATCCAATATAATAATGCTTTTTTCATCCCAACCTAGACGGGTTTTAACTGTCACAGGCAGTTGAGTGGCTTTGACCGTGGCTTTGACGATTTTTTCAAATAGCGGCAGATCACGTAAAAGTCCCGCGCCTTCATTGCGGGCGACATGATTTTTGATCCAACAGCCGCAATTAATGTCAATAAAATCAGGTTTAAGTTTTTCAATAGCTTCGGCAGCGCCGGCCATGGCCTCCGGCCGCCAGCCAAAAATTTGCATGGCCACCGGGCGTTCTTCTTCGGAGATCCGGATTTTTTCCATGACACGGGGGATATCGCGGATAATGCCTTCGGAAGATACAAATTCCGTGTACACGATATCCGCGCCCAAGCGCTTGCAAATCAGGCGGAAGGGCAGCTCCGTGACGTCTTCCATGGGAGCCAAGCAAAGCGGTTTATTGATGTCAATGGATCCAATTTTCATAGGCGCTCATTATAACGGATTTATGCAGGGTTGCGAAAAGAATAAATTTGCCCTTACACGGACAGACACATGCCTTTTTATTGCCTTTTAGAAGGTTTAGTTTATAATTAACCGCGATGGTTAGGTGTTAGAATAATTTATGAAAAAAATATCCTTTTATACATTCGGTTGCCGTTTAAACCAGTCGGAGACAGCCTCTATCCGGAATTCTTTCGAGCAGGGCGGTTATCAGGTGGTTGGCTTTGATGAGCCTTCGGATATTGTGGTCATCAATACCTGTACAGTGACCAAAGGGGGAGATGCCGATACCCGTCATTTGGTGCATAAGGTCAATCGACTAAATCCCGCCGCTCGCATTGCTTTAGTCGGCTGCCAGGCGCAAATACAAAAAGAGCAATTGGCCCACCTGCCGAATGTCCGTTGGATCGTCGGTAATGGCCGTAAAATGGACCTGGTGTCGGTATTTAATGAATATCCTAAGCCTGATAGTCCCCAAGTGATCACGCCAACCATTGAACACGGGCCTTTTAGTTCCCCCGTCGTTTCCCTCGACCATAGCCATACGCGGGCAAACATAAAGATTCAGGACGGCTGCGATTTTTTCTGTTCATTTTGCGAAATCCCTTATGCCCGCGGCCGGGCCCGCAGCCGTGTGTTCGAAGATATCTTTACAGAAGCCACGGCCCTTGTTGCTGCCGGGCATAAAGAGCTGGTCTTAACCGGCATTAATATCGGCACTTATTCCAATCAAGATAAAACCCTTATGGATGTCATTAAAGCCATGAATGCTCTTGAAGGATTAGAGCGCTTGCGCATTTCATCGATTGAGCCTACCACTATTTCGAAGGACATATTCAGTTACATGGGTACAGGAGGGAAGCTTTGCCGTTATTTGCACATCCCTTTGCAAAGCGGTGATGATGAAATTCTGCGGGAGATGAAACGCAAATACACTATTGAGAATTTTAGCGATTTTGTCCGTCAAGCAGCTGCCGAGGTCCCGCAAATATGTATCGGGACTGACGTGATCGTGGGTTTCCCCGGCGAGACTGACGCGCATTTTGAGCGGACTGTCAATATTTTAGGAGAATTACCTATCCACTATTTTCACGTCTTCAGTCATTCGTCCCGGCATATGGCCAAAAGCCGTTTGATGGAAACCCCCTCTGCCCAGGTGATCGCAGAGCGCAGTCAAATCCTGCGTGATTTAAGCAGTGCCAAGCGCCGTCTATTTCATGAATCATTACTTGGAAGCACTCAAATTGTTTTATTTGAAAGGCCCAAAGGCGATGGGTGGCAAAACGGCCTGACTGATAATTATGTGCGCATCAAAATCAAATATTCGCGCGATCTATTTAATCAAACCCTGCCTGTCCGTCTGGAGCGTATTGATGGTCAGGTTGTAGTGGGAGAATTATTGGCGTAATGGGTAAACAAGTGTCATTTTGGGCATATATGGTACAGTGTAAATACGGTACTTATTATGCCGGCTGGACCAATGATTTAAAAAAGCGGATCGCGGCGCACAACGACGGGAAAGGTGCCAAATATCTGCGAGGCAAGGGCCCCGTTACATTGGTCTATAAAAAGAAATGTGCAACCGCCCAAAAGGCGCAAGCCCAAGAAAGATTGATAAAAAGTCTTACAAGGCAAGAAAAAGAAGCATTGGTCAAGAGGGATGGGTGAGGGGCGTATGATAGTGAATAAACGTTTAGAATGGTTTTTATTAATTGTTTTGGCAGCGGTCGGCGTATTTTTGTGGTGTAAACTTTCCCTGCCGCGCTATCAGGCCATTGACCTGTCCGTCAGTCAGACAAAAGCTGTTGATATTTCTAAAGAATTTTTGAAGACGCAACGCGGGGTTGATACCCATGGATATCAAATGGCGGTGTCGTTTAATGTGGATGAAGACACCGACCGGTATTTACAAAAAACATTAGGTCATGTTGCTTACCAGCGTTTAATCCGACGCCTGCATTATGATTTATTTTCCTGGGTGGTCCGCTTTTTTAAAGAAAAACAAAAGGAAGAATTCAAGGTCGCTGTAAGTTCTGCGACAGGAGAGGTGATTGGCTTTGGCCATATCATTGAAGATACGGCATCACGGCCTTTAGTCGATAAAGAAAAGGAACGTCAGCTTGCTCTTAATTTTTTGAAAACCACCTTTGCCTTTGATCCCGCCCAATACATCATTCACAGTGAGAATACCAAAAAATATGACAATCGTCTGGAATATGCTTTTACTTGGGCCAACAAGGATGTGGACATCCCCTGGAATAAAAGTAAAGAGAAAGGTAACGCCAAGCTTCTGACTAATGTTACCGTGTCCGGCAATGAGATCCTTTCTTTTGATAAATATCAATTTGAAATTCCCGACGGGTTTAACCGCTATGTGGATAATCTTAAACAAACCGGTCAAAATCTGACCCTGGTATTTCGTCTTTTTTACTTGGCGTTCTTGACTTTTGCCATTGTGGTTGTTGTTAATCGCAAGCACCAGGTGGTCAGCCGCAGTGTAAAGCCGTTTTATATCGCCATTGGGATCGGTATATTTGTTTTGATGATGTTGGACGTGTTAAACAGTTATCAGAATCTTTTGTTTGATTATCCGACCACCCAGTCATTGGGGGATTATATTGTCAGGCAATTTATCGAGAGCATCATCGGACCGTTTTTTATAGCGGTCGCTTTTGTTTTACCGGCTTTGGCAGGTGAGTCTATAAGTTATGAGGTCGCTCCCCTGAAAAAAGAAAGGTCATTTTTAAGCGCGCTGTTGTCTTCTTTTTGTTCGATGAACATCGCCCGTCAAATTTTTATCGGCTACATCGCGGCGGCAGTGATTTTGGGGGCGCAGGCATTTATTTTTGATTTGGGTTTTAAGTATTGCGGAGTTTGGGATGAGCTGTCATGGTTGACCCAGGCTTCGACGACATTAATGCCGGCATTCACAGCTTTGGTCATCGGGTTTCAGGCTTCTTTTTCGGAAGAGGCCATGTTTCGTTTATTTGCCATCAATTTATTTAAAAAATACGGTTTCCCGACTATTGCTGCGGTATTTTTAAGTGCCGCGATGTGGGGGTTTGGCCATACGGGATATGAAATTTTTCCCATGTGGTTTAGGGGTATTGAAGTTACCTGTATCGGGATTATCATGGGGATTTTTTATTTGCGTTTTGGCCTTGCGTGCGTGATTGCCGCGCATTTTTTGATTGACGCGTTTTTATCAAGCCTGCCTTATTTATTAAATTCGCGCGCGTCTTTTGATTTTTATTCTGCGTTAGCCGTGATGGCCTTGCCTTTATTGCTGGCGTTAATCGCTTTGATTTTCAATAGAGGCACTCAAGAGAAACCTTTAAGTATACGTTTCAATTCTCAACAGCAATTTAATTACAGTTTACTGCGGGAATTGTGCGCCTCTAAAACCCCCGATGAATTGATTGCCCTAAAAAAAGATCTTCAGCGCCACGGCTGGGACGCCGCGATCATCGAACGTGTTTTTGAAGAGAAGAACG
>CAZABZ010000057.1:0-6884 GCA_964483535.1 uncultured Planctomycetales bacterium
CAGACTTGGGCGAATTTCTTGGCGCTTTCCCTGACAGTCCTTTGATACGTCTTGTAATCAATATCAATCAGCCCGAACCTGGGCACAAAGCCCTCGGCCCATTCAAAATTATCCATCAAAGACCAATAAAGATATCCCGTCACATTCACCCCTTGCTCCATGGCCAAATGGACATTCTTAAGATGGCTTCGGATGTATTCCCAACGCTCATTATCGTCGTGAGTACAAATACCGTTTTCAGCGATGATCACCGGCAAATTATATTTTTTAAGATTTAAAAGCACGTGGGCCAGGCCGTCCGGATAAATATCCCAGCCTAAAGAATTTTTCTTAAGCGGATGATGATTATCTTTACAGGTCTCCATAAGCAAATTACCGATCCACCAACTATGCACATCCACCAAATGCCTTGAATAATAATTAACTCCAATAAAATCAAGGGTTTTGTGCCGTGCTAAATAATCCAAGACTTCCAAATTATACAATTGCTCTCTTATCGCGACTGCTAAACGATTTCTTAAGCTTTGAGTACAGCCGACGATGGCCTGCATATGTTGAGCAATACTGACGGACGGTTGCGCGATGTCCAATTCTTTATAAATCTTGTGGATAAGCCGATAAACCTTGATGTGTCCTTCGATCATATGATCATGGGCCGCCTTGGTCTTAAAAAAGGATTTCGCCTGTGGCGGCCACATGCCCCAGAGATAGGCATGCGAAAAATAAATAGTGGGTTCATTGATGGTAAACCAAAAATGGACATGACGGGCCAAAGCCCGGGTGACAAAATCGCAATAACGCAAAAAACGTTTAACACTAACGGCATTGGCCCAACCGCCTGAAGCGGCAAACCATATAGGATTGGTAAAATGATGCAGGGTCACCATGGGCTCTATGCCTCGCGAACGCAGGGCCATGATCACATTGATGTAATGCTCTAGGGCTTCCTCGGAAAATTCTCCCTCGTTGGGCTCAATACGGCTCCATTCGATGGAAAGACGGTGGGCATTGTGATTTAAACTTTTAACCAGATCAAAATCCTGCTGGTAAAATTCATAGTGGCGGCAGGCCGCCCCGGAGTTTTCTTTTCCCGCCTTTTTCTCCCATGGCCACCAATCCGCGTTGACATTATCACCTTCCACCTGATAAGAAGATGTCGCGCTCCCCCAATAAAAACTTTTCGGAAATTGGACCATTGGTAGAATTATATCATTACAAAATACAAATCTTTCAAAAATGTGTTTATTTAAACCCAAGTACAGTGTAAATTAAACCCATGCATTCTCTCATCAAGTTGATCCAAAAGACTTATAGAATGGTTTCTCCCCATGAGGGCTCGAGGGTTTTGCATAATGTCAGTTCGCTCTCAGGACTGCAGGTCGTCACCTATCTTTTCCCGATCATCATTTTACCTTATCTCTTTAGAGTGATCGGCCCTGAAAAATTCGGGCTGATCGCTTTCGCGCAAGCCTTTGTGCAATATTTTATGATCCTCACTGATTATGGATTTAACGTCTCCGCAACCCAGGAAATTTCTATCTGGCTCGAAAATAAAACAAAAGCCCGTAATGTTGTTGCCGCTGTCATGACCATCAAAACGATCTTGGCTTTTTTAAGTTTGCTGATCCTCTGCCTTATCATTTATTTCATTCCAAAATTCAGAAATGACTGGATGATTTACGTGCTAAGCTTTGGCGTGGTGTTCGGCAATACTCTTTTCCCCGCCTGGTTTTTCCAAGGATCGGAAAGCATGAAATACACCGCCAAGATCAATATTATCGGACAATTTGCCTACGCGTTTGGTATTTTCCTTTTCATCCATAGCTCCAATGACTACCTCTTAGTGCCGGTCATCACATCCTTGTCGGCATTCATCACCGGTCTCTTGGGACAATACATCCTTTTTGCCCGCTTTGACATGTCCTTTCAATTGCCAAAACTAAAGGATCTCTATCAACAGCTATGGGCCGGATGGAATGTTTTTATTTCCGTAGTTGCCATCAACGCTTATACAACCACGCGTGTTTTTGCGGTGGGGCTTTTAACCAATAATACCCTGACTGGATTTTATTCCATTGCCGAAAAAATCGCCAACGCGGTGCAGACCTTTCCCCTGTCCGCTTTCTCCCAGGCGATTTTCCCGCGCCTAAACAAAATATTCCATAAAAATAAAAGGAAAGCCCTTGAAATTATGGAACACGTGCAATTGATCACGATCATTATTTCTTTGATCTTCCTGCCCTTGATCTTTATCCTGGCACCGTTTATTGTGAAGCTTGTCTGCGGGGGGACTTATCCGGCGGCGGTATTATCTTTAAGATTCTTGCTCATCTCTATTTTCTTTATCAGTTCAAACGCTTTTCGCGTACAGTTTCTTTTGGTTTGCGGCAAAACGGATACTTACTCAAGGATACATATCACCATGGCAACCATCGGGCTGCCCTTGATAATTATTTTTATATATTCCTTTTCCTACGCGGGAGCGGCCATGGCAACCGCGATCATTGAAGCAGGCGTTTTCACCATGACCTATTTTACGGTCAAAAAATTGACCTTCTCGCGAAAAACCTAATTTACTGCAGTATGGGTGGGTGCCCCGGACGGGTGTTGCAACTGACCCTGTCCCTCAGCAGGAGCTCCAGCATGATATTGACCATGCCCACGCAAATCTCGCATCTCTTCACGATCAGCTTTAAGCTTCTCTTCTATAGGACGCATTTTCTCCCTTAATGCTTTAACTTGTGCGCGTAATGGTTCAAGTTGCTGTCGTAATGCTTGCATTTCCTGCCTTAACTGCTGGATTTTCGCCCTATTAGGATTCTCTTTTGGCGGAGTCTGTTGTGCGTTAACGCTAAACGTCATTACAGATGCGATGCATAAACCAAGAACCATAACCCTTAATCCGCGTACCATAATTTACCTCCATTTTTTAAGTATACCCTGCCCGCTTTCTGAATTAACCGCCCCCATTTTTTATGATTTGAATCCCCAGCATATACCTTGGAATTTAGACTGATATATTATATACTTAAAACGATGAAGTGGTACGTTATTATTCTTTTATTGTCGTTGCAGGGTTGTTTTTGGGTAACCTGTGTTAAGGCCTCGGAAGCGGACCTTGAATGGAAAGAAGCTATCGGTTTAGCTAAGCAAGGAGAGAATGATTTTGCCTTCATGGATTTTCTAACAATCCTTGATGATTGTCCTAATTCCCGCTATTGCCTGGCCGCGGAATTTGCCCAGGGAGAATATTATTTTCTACAAAACAATCTGCCAATGGCTTCTGACGCGTTTAAGAGTTTTTATGCCAAATATCCCCGGCACGAAGAAGCCCTTATTGCCTTAGCCTATCTTTTTCAAATAGCCAAAATCCAAAAATCTCCGAACGATATGAAAGAATACCGCAACAAGGCAGCTTCTTTCCGTCAACTTACTTTTATTTTTAATGACAAGAAAATTTTTAAATTCCTTTCGGGCTTCCAGCGCAAACATAAGCTTGTTTATTACATCAACAAAATAGAACTTTATGTTAACGGTAAACTATTTACAGAGATCCCTTTTTAAATGAAATACGCGATCCTTATCCTTTTGATAATCTCCGCGATGGTGGCAATTTTTTCTTTCAAGGGCAATCGCTGGCTTTCTCGTTATGCCCTGTCCTTTGCTGATGTGATCGCCCAACAATCTCAAACTAAAATATCTTTTGGGAAGGTCCATTACCTCTTCCCCACCACCATTATCTTTAAAAACGTTAACGTGCTTAGCGCTGATGGGAAGGGCCCTATGTTGCAAGCTTCCCGGGTGACTGTAGGATCTTTTAATAATATAGTCATAGGTGATATGGCCATCGATTTCCCGGTCTTAAAGAATTATTTGACCCTGCATGGCAAAAAAATCTACGCATGGGCTAAAACGCTGCCCCAAAAGAATATACGTCTTCTTGTGCCTAACGGACGACTCTACCCGACTGGTTTGACCAAAGGAAATCCTATCACCTTTAAAATTGATTTCAGTCTTAATCAAAACTACCTAAGCGCTCATGGCTTCTGGGATGATAAAGACAAATTCAATTATAAACTCTATGGCAATATCCGTGGTTCCGGTTTTGATTTGGATAAACTAACTTTGGAAAATGGCCGATCTTCCATGGACCTATGGGGTAGCTGGCATGACAACAATATCGATTGGAAAGGATTTATTTTTTATAACAAGTTTTATATCTTGGATATCGACGGACATTTGAAGATACAGGAGAAGGACATTGTCCTTGAACGGCTATTCTTTTCCGTTGATGGGGATGATGTCGGGATCCGAGGGCACTGTTCAAAACAAAATCTTTTCCAATGTGACGCTGACATTACTTATCGTCGACAAGCACAACACATCAACGCGCAGCAACCTTTAAAAAATATCAACCTGCATCTTCATGCTCAAAATTCCCCACAGGGCCTTTCCTTTAAAGGATGGGCTGATTTTGATCGCATATATGCGGGATGGGCTGATTTTAATCACATGCATGTGGATTTTGAAGATTTAAAGATCCTGATCATCAATGATAATTTCCTAAAATTAAAAATAAAACAAATGCAAAGCCTCTTTTCAATCCACGGCAATGAACATAAGGTCCTTCTTGAGGATCTTTTAGCCTGCATTCATTTTGCTGATCCTTATCAGAAAGCCATCGCTCTATCCTCCGACATGTACGCGGGACATTTGTATGGCCGTATTTTTCTGAACACCTCTTCCCTGCCGTGGCAAATCAAAGGTCAGGGTAAATTCGAAGAGATCGACATGGACCTTTTAAGCAATAACTTTTCTTCTTTCAAACAATGCCATGGCCGTTTATCCAGCAATTTTAATCTTCAAGTATCAACTGATATCAAACTCACCGGTAATTTAGCTTTACAAAATGGCGATTTTAGAAATTCTGATTTCCAGGAGTGGCTGGCAAAGATCTTGCAAATGCCTTCTTTGGATCATGTCTCCAATGCGGATTTATCCAGTCATTTTAAAATCATCGGAAAGTCAAAAATGTTGGATGATTTAAAGCTGAACACGGACGATTTTGATTTCAGCGGGTTCTTTCATATTGACGCGGATGATTTAGTATCAAGTCAGGGTTCCGTACGTTTCTCCAAAGAACTTCTTAGCGAATCCCCCATTGGCCGTAAGATCATCGGTTTGGTCCGTGGGGCATGGACCCTTCCTTTTGAATTCCGCCTTTCCGGAAATTTGTACAGGATGAATTTTCAGTGGAACAAGTCCCCTCTTAAGGATAAAGTGCGTCAGCACCTATTTTCATTTTTTGAAAGAATAATCGAACAGCGCATGGATGCCCATCCCTACTATAACGTGACTACCCCCAATGAATCCGTGTCTCCCGGATGATGGGACAATCTGCACTCGGTCAAAATCACCGTATCGCCCCTTTTCCCCAAACGATGCTTTTTAAGATTTTTGAATATGGCCTGGGGATCGTGGGCGATTCTTTTATTTAAAGAAAACGGCTGCACCCCATAAGAAAAATTTAAAAACTCGCAAACCTGAGGATGAACGCTAAAGGACAATATCCAGCAATACGGTTTAAATCTGGAAATACGCCGGGCGGTGTTCCCGCTGATCGTCGGTGTCAATATATACCGGACATCCAGTTCCTGGGTTGCGCGAAAAACATTCAACGACGTGACATCGGTAATGGTCAAAAAGCCGCTTTGGGCGACTTTATTACTTATTTGCCCGCCCTCATCATGGGACAACATCCCCTTCTCCCTTTGGCTTTCGGTAGTTGCGGCGATCTTGGCCATCATGCGCACCGTTTCAACGGGATAATCGCCTGTGGCTGTTTCTTCCGAGAGCATAATGGCATCTGTCCCATCTAAAATGGCATTGGCCACATCATTGACTTCCGCGCGTGTCGGGCGCACATTTTGGGTCATGGATTCCAGCATTTGGGTTGCGGTAATCACGGGACGTCCCATGATATTCGCTTTTTGAATAAGCCGTTTTTGAATGCCCGGTACCTCTTCAATGGGCATTTCCACACCAAGATCTCCCCGAGCGATCATGACCGCATCCGCCGCTTTAAGGATCTCATCAAAATTTTCAACCGCTTGGCGGCGCTCGATCTTGGCCACCAAATAAACAGAGAAACCCTTCTTCCTGGCAAATTCCCTTACCTTAATGACATCCTGGGCTTTCTCAACAAATGAAAGACCGAAAATATGAACACCGTGCTTTAATCCAAAATCAACCATTTTTAAATCTTTGCCTGTGATGGGGTTGATATTTAATTTCGCTCCGGGCAGATTAAGCCCTTTACGCGAAAAAAGTTTTCCTCCTATCAAAACCCTGCAAAACACATCACAGCCGGAGACTTTTTCAACTTTTAATTGGATAAACCCATCATTAAGAAAAATGATCCTGCCCTTAGAAACGTTTTTAGGAAGCTGTTTATACTCAACAGGAATAAGCCCGTTATGCCCAAGCACGTTCCTCGTCGTCAGCACGACCTTATCACCTTTTTTCAGCAATACAGGTTCGTTTTGAAAGCGGCCGACACGCATCTTGACGCCGGGCAGGTCGATGATGATGCTGATCATACGCTGTGTTTTGGAGGCAACAGCGCGGATATTGCGGATATTTGCCGTGTGCTCCTTAAAGTCGCCATGCGAAAAATTAAGGCGGGCCACGTTCATCCCGCCTTCGATCATTCCTTCAAGTTTAGACAGGGAACACGAAGCAGGGCCGATCGTACAAACGATTTTTGTTTTATGGGAAGGGAGTTTCAAAAAAGTTTTCATAAAATATTAATTAAAGAGAGAACCAAATTCATTCATGCCCTGGGAGCCTGATCCTTTAGAGGCTAATTATAACACATAAATCAC
>CAZABZ010000058.1:0-1492 GCA_964483535.1 uncultured Planctomycetales bacterium
CATCGCAAACATAGCCGCGAAATTGAAATGATGGAAGGCTTAATTACGAGCATGCCCACTATGGCCACCATGATGCTAATTGGCATGGCCGGAATGTTTTTAGCTCCATTTGGGATGCTTATCAGCAAGTGGGTTGTGTTAAAAGCGCTGGTAGATGTAAACCCACTTTTAGCCGTATTAGTAGCATTTGGTGGTGCGGCAAACCTATTTTTCTGGGTTAAATGGATGGGCAAACTCCTTTTAGCTATTAATCCTCCAACAGGAGAAGAAAAGAACGTTTCTCGTGAAGAATTCTTCGCTCTGGGCACTTTAACAATCTTAACAGTTGTCACATGTGCCATATTTCCTTGGATATCCACATGTTATATTGAACCGTATTTGTTTGGGATTTACGGTCATCTGATAAGCATGAGTGCCGGCAACATTACAATTATGGCTATTATGCTCGGACTTGTTTTGCTTTTTCCGATAATGTCCATTAATTACGACCGTAATACCAAGTGCGTTTCTCCATATTTAGGCGGCGCCAACACCGACACCCCTGGCACATTTAAAGATTCTTTAGGCAATTCAAGGCCGTATACCATGAAGAATTATACGTTAGAAGAATTTTTTGCTGAGAAAAAACTGTATCCTTGGGGAATACGCATATCCTGGTTATTATTAATTGTCATGTTGGCGTTATTATTTATAAAATGAATACACCTTTAATTATTCTCTCTTTTTTAGTTTTAGCTCCTATCACAGGCGGTCTTTTGACCGGGTTGGACCGTATCATTACAGCCCGGATGCAAAGCCGTATCGGCCCCCCTCTCCTACAACCGTTTTATGATGTGGGTAAGCTTTTCTCCAAAGAGAATTTAACTGTTCGCAAAGCCCAGAATCTTTTTATTATTTTCCATCTGTTGTTCCTGATATTGACCGGGGCTTTGTTCTTTTGCGGAGGAGATTTACTTTTAGTGGTGTTTGCCTTTGCTTTGGCCGGGGTATTCTTTATTTTAGGCGGGTACAGGACCTCATCCCCCTATGGCTACGTTGGCGCTGAACGAGAATTGATCCAGATGATGGCTTATGAACCCATGCTGATAATAACGGCTATCGGGATGTACATGACAGCCCATAGTTTTAATGTGTTTGATATTATGGCCACGGGCAAACCGCTTTTACTGCAGCTGCCCGGCGTTTTTATCGGCTTCTTGTTTATATTGCCGATCAAAATGCGCAAGTCCCCTTTTGACCTATCCATGTCGCATCATGCGCACCAAGAGCTGGTCAAAGGTATCACAACGGAATTTTCAGGGCCAACACTTGCCCTTTTAGAAATTGCGCATTGGTTTGAACTCATTTTAATTTTGGGGATCATTATTCTCTTTTTCCCTAATAATATTTGGTTAGGTCTTGCGGTTGAATGCGCGGTTTTCTTTTTGGTGGTCCTTGTTGACAACACCTTCGCTCGTCTGCGTTGGCAGGTAGTCTTAAAGGCCGCCTGGAT
>CAZABZ010000058.1:1592-4510 GCA_964483535.1 uncultured Planctomycetales bacterium
AAATCACCTTGGATTATCCACTACGACGCCTCAAGTTGCAATGGTTGCGATATTGAGGTCCTGGCATGTTTAACGCCCATGTATGATATTGAACGTTTTGGGATTATCAACACAGGAAACCCCAAACATGCGGATATCTTTCTTATTACAGGATCTGTTAATGAACAAAATAAAAGCGTTGTAGTCAATATTTATAACCAGATGCCTGAACCTAAAGTGGTGGTAGCTGTGGGCATCTGCGCGTTAAGCGGCGGTGTTTTCGCAGAGTGTTATAACATTCTCGGCGGTGTAGACAAAGTCATACCTGTGGATGTCTATGTGCCCGGATGCGCGGCTAAACCCGAGAATATTATCAGCGGTGTTGTTCAAGCCCTGGCTGTTTTAGAAGAAAAGCATGCCAAACGCAAGGCCAGCGATACAAGGAAATAATTATGGGAAAACAAGAGATCGTAGAAATAAAAATAGATGAATTAGTCGCCAAAGCTAAAGAATTTATGGCTGGTAATTGGCGGCTTGTGCAGATCTGCGCGGCTAAATTAGAGCAGTTGGAATTAAGTTATAGTTTTGGCAAAGAACATGATTTAGTGACGTTACGTATTATCCTGCCCTCTGGCGACGTTGAAGTCCCATCTATTACGGGTGTTTATTTCTGCGCTTTCGCGTATGAAAATGAACTACATGACTTATTTGGCATTAATATCAAAGGTAATGTCATTGATTATAAAGGTAATTTTTACACAATGGCCGTTAAAAAGCCTTTTCTAGGATAAAATATATGGGTAAACAAACTATCATACCTTTTGGCCCTCAACATCCGGTCTTGCCGGAGCCGATCCATTTAGATCTTGTTTGTGAAGACGAAAAAGTCGTTGATGTCATCCCCAAAATCGGATTTGTGCATCGGGGTCTGGAAAAACTGGTTGAAAAAAAAGAATTCACGGATTTTGTTCACATTGCTGATCGCGTGTGCGGTATTTGCAGTTTTATTCACGGGCTGACCTATTGCTTGGCCATTGAAGGCGTCATGAATATTGAAATCCCTCCCCGCGCGCAATATTTGCGTGTCATCTGGTCCGAATTTTCCCGTATTCACAGCCATTTATTGTGGCTTGGCCTGACAGCTGATGCTTTTGGTTTTGAGGCCCTTTTTATGAATACCTGGCGGATCCGCGAGCACATTTTGGATATTATCGAAGAAACCACTGGCGGGCGTGTGATTTTTGGCGCCAGCAAGGTTGGCGGTGTCCGCAGGGATATCAGCGCTGATAAAATGAAAGATATCCTTAATGAATTAAACGGTATTGAAGCCCAGATACATGAATGCGCCGATGTGTTTTTAAAAGATTCTTCAGTCAAATCACGTTTGGTTGGAATTGGGATTCTCTCTAAAGATGATGCCTATAAATTAGGAGCTGTTGGCCCCATGCTCCGTGCCAGCGGCGTTCCTTATGATGTGCGCATGAACGGTTATGCGGCCTACAAAGAATTGAATTTCACTCCTGTGGTTGAGAATACCTGCGACAGCTACGGACGTTGTGTCGTCCGCATCAAGGAATTATTCGAGTCTTGCCGGCTGATTAGAGACGCAGCTGCCAAGATGCCTGATGGCCCTATAGAATCAAAAGTAGTGGGTTTCCCAAAAGGCGAATACTTTGCCCGCGCCGAACAGCCTCGCGGTGAAGTTGTTTATTACGTCAAAGCCGACGGGACCAAATTTCTAAAACGTTTCAGGGTAAGGACCCCGACATTCGCCAATCTACCTCCGCTCCTTAAAATATTAGGCGGATGCCAATTGGCAGATGTACCGATCCTTGTTTTAACCATTGATCCCTGTATCAGTTGCGCGGAAAGATAATATATGTCTATAGCTAAGATGACAGCTACAATTTTTAAGGCCTTAGGTAAAAAGCCCTCCACCCGCCGTTATCCTTTTTTCAAACGTCCTACATATACAGGCGCGCGCGGCAAGATTGTGATTGATGTTCCTAACTGTATTTACTGCGGTATTTGCATGCGGCATTGCCCTTCTAAAGCCATCTCTGTGTCCCTTAAAGAAAAAGTCTGGACCATAGACCATTTCCGCTGTGTTAACTGCAAGGCTTGCGTTGAATTGTGCCCTAAAAAATGTCTCTATATAGAGACCGAACAAGCCGTCCCCTCCCTTAAAAGAACAGGTCAAGAGCCAAGTCTTAAAAATGCATGAAAGCCATCTAATTCAAGGCGCCATTCGGGAAATTTGTGAAGAAGCGGCTAAAAGGAAGGTTGAACATGTCCGTTCTATCCACCTGAAAGTTGGTTTAGGACATGGCATGGACGAAGAATCTGTGCGTCTTCATTTTGAAGCTTTATCTGAAGGGACCCCTGTGGAAGGGGCGACCATTGTTGTGAGCTTCATCCCCGTAAAGTTGAAATGTCCTGCCTGTGGTAATCTGTTTGAACGTCCCCGAAAGTCCCTGGAATGCCCCCAATGTCATGTTTTAGGTGGCCCAACAGACATTGGACGGGAGTTTATTGTCGAGTCAATTGAAACGAATTAGTAGCGTCGATCCCCAAAAATTGTTTGAGGTTTTCTAACGGCTGGATATAAATAATCACCGGCACAAAGCCGGGGGCGTTTTGAAGTTGGGCGAGCTGTGCGGGGTCAAGGTGGAATTTTATCCCTTCACCAGCATTTTGCGTTTGTAAATTCATATTAGCGGGGGTTAAATCAATACCCCCGTTTTTCTGAATATTCATCACCTGGTCCCTTGAAAGATCATATAAACGCCCCCAAAGATTTCCATAAACAGGCGTATTCTTGTCCAGAATAATCTTATCAATTGTTTTCAAAGATCTCACTATCCCGGGAAAATCTGTTGATGTGGCGTCTTTAAACAATTTTTCAAACTCAAGAGAAGTTGACGAAATTTCATTTTCAT
>CAZABZ010000058.1:4610-6859 GCA_964483535.1 uncultured Planctomycetales bacterium
CTTTCTATATATTTCTTCAGTCATTTTAGGATTCGTTTTTAATGTTTTGTCCGTTACAACATTAAACATAAAATTATTTAAATCGGCCGTTAGGTCTATAGCAATTCTCACATCATCCGCACGCATTCCGGCTATGATAAATCCTATCGGACGCCCCTCATGTGTTTTGTTCTTCCATGACCCTTTAGCCATAGGATAATCGGTTTCAAATCCTAACCCTGCAATACCTTCTTCCATTAAATGATATTCCATATCGGCACGTTCTTTAAGCAAAGCTCCTTGTGGATTCCATCTAGGGGCCTTTTTAATTATTCTATTGCCACTTTTACTTACTTCCACAGGGACCTCAGAAAAACCACTGCCCGTATGTGATTTAATTACTGCCGGATTTTCTTTATATCTAGGCCGTGCGCCTTTAATTCTTAACACCGTTATATCTCCATGGGGTGAAGGGAATGATTTTTTTAATTTTAAATAGACCGTTCTCCCATTTTCATCCGGCTTATCCTTGTCCTCAGCCTTAATAGCTACTTTTAACCTATATTCTCTTAACAAATCCTTTAAAATTTCCTCATCTCCTAATAAAATTTGCCTTAGGATTTGAAAATCACCCGGATCCATTTGCCCTTTCTGCACCCATTCATCAAAGTGCTGATCAACTTGATCAAGCACAACTTTATCACATTCCCAACGATGTACCCTTTCCAATATCTTCTTTTCTGGAAATTTTCTCACATTTTCCTTCGACATGACCTTCTTTGCGGCCAATTGGGCATTGTCCCCACTTTTTTGTTCGCCTTCTTGTTGCGATTTTTCTAAATCGGCGATTAGTTCGACGGTGTTCTTATACCGGCGTTCCCTTGATCCAATAGCTCGTCCAATAATTGTCCTCAGCTGTTTATTTTTAACTTGTTCGAGTCCCACCTTTGTTCCATATTGCCCATCGTCATAATGCTTGCCAACGGATGCAAAAAAGATATTCATCCCTATAGAATATATATCTGACATGATATCCGGCCTTTCTCTGGAATAAACATCCTTGGGATTAGCCAGATACAACATCCCGTCTTCCGAATAACCATGGGCTGCCGTCTCTTTTAAACCACGGGCATCTTTTCTCCAATCATAAGACGGGGGCATAGACACATCAAAATCATACAATGCAACTGCCCCATCACTACGAATCATTATATTGCCCGGCGTTAAATCCCTGATAATCACGCCTTTCTTATGTATCAATCCCACTAAATGAGAAAGCGCAATGCCAAAATTAATCGCTCCCAAGTCATTTAATGTCCCTTGCTTTTCTAGGAACCCTGTGAAATTCTGCCAAGGAAAATAACTCGTGACCAAAAAGCTTAATCTTTGGGGGACGATTGACGATTGATTGAGCGCCGGCTCTTCTCCGGTAATAATAGGCACCGCTATATCTGTATGGCTTGAATCCGAATTTAATTCCGTTAATATTTGCCAGTCATTTTCTATATACTTGTTAAATTGTTCCTTCAAGGATATTTTAATAATGTACTTATGGCCATCTAAACTCATAAGGAAAACATCCCTCACAAATTGTCTTGCCAATTTTTCAACCGTTATTTCTCCCTTCATGCCCCCTTGATTTTCATGAGATATGGTCTTTCTGATAATAGGAAGTAGAACGTTTATCGTATTCCTATCAAAAGGAGAATCTTGACGCATATTAATAAAAATAATTTCCCTCTCCCCATCAAAAATAACTTTATTACGCGCAACATCTGGCCTGGAAGCCTCAGATGGCACAATCCGGGCATAAATGATCTTTAACGCCTCTCTGAGGGGATTTAAAATATTAATCATTGCCTTATCATTGACTTGTTTTATATCTATGAGGTCATTTAAACCCATTGCCTCTACTCCGCCGGAAAAATATTTCCTTGGGATGGTTTCTTGCGTAATAGGGTCAGGTTCTTCTTTGATATAGTTGTAGACGCCTTTTTTAAAGGCTTGGAGGTAGCGTTGGTAGATAGCTTCAGGAGGAGAATTTTTGTAGCCTACCCCTGCTACTTTGTTTCTATCTGCATACACCTGCGCCAGAATACTGTCTTTGATTTTTTTCTTGTACCATGTGGCCAATATCAGCGAGTTGTAAACTTGGCGTAGTTGAGCGAAATTCTTGCCTTCGTTGACTTCTTTGGTCAGTTCGGGGATAACTATTTCACGGACGATTTGGGAGCCAAGGGCGCTACTGTCTTTTAAACTCCCCCTAACCC
>CAZABZ010000059.1:0-6809 GCA_964483535.1 uncultured Planctomycetales bacterium
GCTTCGGCAAAATTCGCGAAAACAATGGTAAACCAGAGCCATAAAGAAATGGCTAAAATAAATCCGGCACTTGCTTCTCCGTGGCCCCCTAACGCTTGGACAAATAATCCGGTGGTCAATACACTGCCGACCAAGACCACAAACATCACGGGATTTTTGATCTGATGACGGGGATCTAATTTCTTAAATGATCCAATAATAGCCGGCCACAATATTGTCGGCTCAAATAGCGATGTTACTTTATTGTGTGTCTTTTTCATAATATTCCCTGTTCCTTGCTCTGCGGTTGCTGTTAATCCCTACCTTAACATTAAGTGTTCAACAATCGGCCCTAATGCCAACGCCGGGATAAATACTAATGCCCCAATGACTAAAACCACCATGGCCAAAAAGAAAATAAATAACGGTGTATGCGTCGGTAAAGTCCCTTGGGTTGTAGGCACGATTTTCTTGGCTGATAAAGATCCGGCGATAGCCAGCATCGGGATCGCCAGCCAATAACGGCCAAAAAACATCGAAATCGCTGTGGCCACATTATAAAAAACCGTATTCGCGTTGATACCGCCAAAGGCACTCCCATTGTTGCCTGCCGCGGATGAAAACGCATAAAGAATTTCGCTGAAACCATGCGGCCCGGGATTGGAAATCCCTGCTTTTCCGGCAACTGTAAGCACGGCAATGGCTGTCGGTATCAAAATAAACAAATGCGGCATTAAGGCAACTAAGGACGCCATTTTCATTTCAAAGACCTCGATTTTTTTGCCTAAATATTCCGGTGTACGGCCGATCATAAGGCCGGCTATAAAAACAGCCACAATGATAAATGCGAGCATGCCATACAAACCACAGCCTACTCCGCCAAAAACGACTTCACCCAAATCAATGAGCCATAAAGGTATCAAGCCGGACAAAGGCATATAAGAGTCGTGCATGGAATTGACAGACCCATTGGCGACTGCTGTTGTAGTAACCGCCCAAATAGCTGAATTAGCAATACCAAAACGGGCTTCTTTGCCCTCCATGTTCCCGCCGGGTTGGAGATCTGTTGCCCTTTGGTCGATTCCTAATTTATCCAACAGAGGATTGCCTTGCTGCTCGATCTGTATGCCAAACCAAAGACATGGAAGAAAAATAAGGAACATTGCCGCTAATATGGCCCTGCCCTGTCGACGGTCTTTGACCATAACCCCGAAGGTATAGCACAGAGCCACCGGGATCAACATAATGGCCAGTAATTCTAAAAAGTTGGATAAAGGAGTTGGATTTTCATACGGATGAGCAGAGTTGACATTATAAAATCCTCCGCCGTTGCTGCCTAATTGTTTAATGGATATCTGGGAAGCCACAGGCCCTAAAGCAAGGTCCTGTTGGGTGACAGGCTTGCCATTACTGTCTTTAGTGACTTGCAGGAGGGTTGCCGCGGTACTTTTACTAAAAGTCTGCGGTATCCCTTGTGAAACAAAAGCAAGGGCGAATACAAGTGACAAAGGCAGCAAGATATAAAGGACAGTCCTTACCAGATCAACCCAAAAGTTCCCGATAGTGTTCACCTGCCTTTGAATAAATCCTCTAATTAATGCCACCAAAATAGCCATACCTGTTGCCGCGGAAACGAAATTCTGGACCACCAGGGCCAGCATCTGAGTCAGATAACTCATGGTGCTTTCCCCGCCATAGCCTTGCCAATTTGTATTGGATGCGAAACTAACCGCTGTATTAAATGACGAGTCCGGGGACACCGCGGGCATGGCCATTGGGTTTAAAGGAAGGCTGGCTTGAAGGCGCTGGATGGCATAGACCACCAATACACCCAAAACATTAAACAAGATCATAGCAAAGGCATAGGTTTTCCAGGGCATGCCTTCTTCCGGTTTCACGCCGCAAAGCCGGTAAATCCATCTTTCCACAGGAGCAAACCACACGTTTAGACCCGCGGGGCTTCCTTCATATATGCGGGCCATGTAAGTGCCCAACGGCTTGACCGTCAAAAGCACTACTAAAAGAAAAAAAGCAGCTTGGATAAAATCATTGAGGCTCATTAAAATATCTCCGGTTTAAGCAAAGCTATTAAAAGATAAACAAACAATACAAATGAAATAATGCCGCCGATCCAGTAAATGGCTAACATAAATGATCTCCTTTTTAAGATCATCGGGTCCTGTCCTCGGGTTTCCCCAGCGTGCTCGCAAAAGCCTGCGCTCGCTAGGGATGCCCCTCCCTCGGCCACCCGATGATACGCTAAACTTTAGAACATAAAACGATGAATGCCCAAGAAACGATCCCAAAAAAAACCGCGAGACCGATAAAAATAATATCCATCATAAGAACGTCTCCCTTGCTCATTCCCTCCCCTTACCCCTCCCGCCAGGAGAAGGGAACACTGGAAATAAGTTTAACATTACTCTTGATTTTAGCTAATTAAAAAAAGGCCTTAGGGTATTAAAAAAGTATTAAAACGGCTTGAACGATAAACTGCGGGTATTAACGAATGAAATTCGATACTGAATACCATCGTTGCAGTGCAATCACTGACCAAACTGCTTCAACAAGACCAAATGGCCAAGCCCCCTGAAGAAAACCAAAAGGAGAAATCCCCTCTTCGCGTTTTAAAATTTCACCGCAAGATTGGCAATGGCCTGGCTGGCTGTATTACGATTCACGCTTGATAGAACAGAACCAGGGACGTACCAACCTAAATTGACACCGAAAGTAACATCTTCGGTGTAATTATAGGTCAGGTTGATATCAGTTTCATTGCCCAAGCCATACGCATCGTGCTTTGTAGCAGGACTTATTGTAGTAGTGCCCCCATCAGGCTGATATATTGCCAAAGGATTCTGAGTACCATAAGGATCCGCGGCCCACAATCCGCTCCAAGTGACAGCGGCAGTCACATCTTGCAAAGGACTAACGGAAGCCCCCAAAGCGATGATGTTCTCGTTAGACAAGGGAAAGATGGCACGGTAAATAGTCCCCGCGCCTTGAATTGTATTAAACTCATCCCATGCACTATAATACTTAGCAGACTTGACAGCGTCAGAACCATAATTAGCCGCACCATTCTTATCGCCGGAAACATAGGTATAAGAAGCATTCACGCTTGGTTTATATTTATCCAAAACCGGCAATGAATAGGTGGCCAATACTTGAACGGCCATGGCATCGCGATGCTCAGCCTCTTGGTCAGTGCCAACAGTGACCGGATGATTGCCAAGCTGCCAGGCTAATTCGCCCTGGACATTCAACCCTTTAACAGGATTAGTGCTCGCACGTAAACCAGGAACATAAAGAGTGTCCCCTTTATCGGCTGGAGTAGTAACTCCGCTTACAACAGGACCTTGAGGGACAATAGCATTCCCATTGACTCTGGTAAACAGGTAGGTTTCTAAAACCGTGTTATAAGGATCGCTCAATTGATAATTAGCGTTTATCCCATAAACATCGGAATTTGCCCCATTTTGACTGTAAAGACCTTGGATTGAACCCGATGTCTGACCATTCTTGAAATAAATTAAGTCAATAGTCAATGGCTTATAATCCAAAATAGCCTTAACACCGTCATAGGCTGTTCTCAAAGTCAAGTCCTGGGCAATATTTTGTAAATTGCCTGTGCCCTGATTGACAGCACCGCCATCACCCAAGATAAGACCGTTGCCATAATTGAACACTTGACGGCCAACAGTGACGGTGAGCGGTGAATACAAAAGCTCACGCAACGTGATAGAAGCCAGATACAACTGGACGTTGGTATCATAAGCACCGCTGTCACCATTCTCGCCATTCCACGCGCGTTCATTAATCAAACCAACTGTCGTAGAAACATGATCGGTTAAATCGGCGTCCACACGAAGGCGGGTTTGGGTAAGGAAAACACTTTGTTGTTTAAGACCGACCGGAACGCCATCCACGTCCAGCCCTAAGTCAAAATCATTACGATTTAAATACGTGGACGTGATGTCCCCGCTGACTTTCACGTCCTGAATAGCGGCGAAAGCCGGTGAAACCATCAATATTGCTATTGCTGCAAATAATAGCCTTTTCATCTGATCCCTCCTAAGAATTTAAGAAAACATTTGTTAAGATTTATTTCCCGCCATTCATAACCTTATTGATTATTAAAAAATACTGTTGGACTAATTTCTTAAGGCCCTTTAGCTTCCTTTGATGGACGCTCTCTTTTATTGTCTGCCTTAATTCTATTAATTCTTCCTGTCGTGTTCTTTCAAACAAGACATCCTTGCCTGACTTGACCATGATATTAATCCCTATACCACAAGGACTCCCTTTTCCCCGGTCCGAATTCTAATAGCATCCTCGACGGTTGAAATAAATATTTTTCCATCACCTACCTCGCCCGTGTAAGCCGCTTTACGGATGGCTTGAACGAGTTTGTCCACCTCCTCGTCCTTCGCCACGATGTCGAGCTTTGTTTTAGTCATAAATTCGACTTTGTACTCCTTACCACGCAATGTTTTGGTCATGCCTTTTTGTTTTCCATGGCCTTCAATCTCGGTAATCATCAAGCCAGGATGGCCGACCTTATGCAGGGCCTTACAAACATCACCGACTTTTGCCGGACGAATTATCGCTTCTATTTTTTTCATGATATTCTCCTTTTTAAATTATATCGCCCATACCCCATCATCGGCAGTACGGATACGCCGTGCTTGAGACGCGTCGATAACAAAGATCTTCCCGTCACCGACATTGCCAGTCCTTGCCCCTTCACTAATAATATCCATGACGGCAGGGACATCCCATTCTTTGACTACAACATCTACCTTCACTTTAGGAAGAAAATTAATATCGCTATTCTCCCCATCTCCGTTGGTACTGCCTTTTTGGCGGCCAAAACCTCTTACTTTGGTAACTGTCATCCCCATGATGTAATCTTCCTGCCGAAGGGCTTCAACCACCAGATTAAGGTATTCCGGTCGAATGATGGCCGAAACCATTTTTAAATGATAGGATTTGTTCATCGTTGTAACGGCTACGTAAAACAGGCTGATGAAAGCCCATGCACCGGCGATACCAAAGCATATCCATGCTTCATTCTTGGCATCATTATTTCCGATGATATACAGATAAAGGATGGCAGCGACCATGATGATATTGGAGAGCAACCCCAATAAAGGCACAAAGCCATGTTTCAAGACATTGAAGTCCTCTCTTTTCTTATAAGCAACAAAAGCGGTAAGACATGTCATCCCGTAAAGGATAAATGTACCCAGGTTTGAGGCCAAAGTAATACCTGTTAACCCAACAACTGACCACACCCCGATACCGCCAATAATAGAGGAAATAATTGCCAAGACCCAGATCGCAACATGGGGCGTACTGAATTCCCCGTGCATAAACCCTAATAACTCCGGAAACTCTTTGTCTTCAGCCATGGCACAGCTGATACGCACCGCGGTATTCATACAGCTTAATGTGGTCCCGATAATCGCGATGGCAACGGTAATGGCGATGGTGATCATCAAGCCAAATCCAATCCCTCCAAGGCTATCTCCCAGAAGTTTTGCTAAATCGCCGATAGGAGCACTCGAAGCTGCCGCAGCGTCAAGACCCATAACTGCTTTTCCCGCGACGGTCCCGACAAGCTTGTCACTCATCATTAATCCCGTGCAAAAATATTCAAACAGATAAGCAAACAATCCTTGAATAACTAAAGCCAAAATGATCGCTTTTGGAATATTTTTTTGAGGCTCTTTGGTTTCCGCTGCAAGCGCCGTACAACTCTCAAAACCAACGAGAATCAATATAGCGATAGTTGATTGGACCATAACCCCGGTAAACGAATGCGGACGAACCACATCCCAAGCCCCGGTAAATGACCAGATTGCCGCATGTTGCGGGTTTGCCACACGATACCAAATTGCCAAACCGCTAAAGACAACAAGCGAAACAAGCTGGATCCCATTGATCCAAAGAGAGGTCAACGTTGAGCCAGTGATTCCGCGATAAGCAATATAGGCACAAACAAATGTAAACACGACTCCCACACCAACAAGCTCTGGGTTAGTAAAAGTCTTACCGGTAAACTGCGTATAAAGGTAGCCGATTAACATAGACATCATCGCCACCATGACGCCCGGATACACCCAATAGAAAAGATGCGCGGACCAAGCAGTGATCAATTTGGCAAAACGCTTGCCGGTAAAAGGAGTATCTTTGCCCTCAGGCTCTCCCACTGCCTTTGTTTTGGTAAAAGCTTTTTCCACGAAATAGCAGACACTTTTAAAACCTGCTTCCGGATAGATGCCGGCAAGTTCCGCGTAAGAAATAGCTGTTAGGAACGCCACAATCAATGCCACCACGATCCCTGCCCAGATATCACTGTAGACCGCACTTCCATCCGGCGCGGTTGCTGACGCTTGTACTTGATACGTAATCCACAAGAATGCCCCCGGAGCGATCAGTGCCATAGCGTTTACGAGCGCACCTACCAATCCAAGAGTAGGTTTAATTACCGGTTTTGTTAGATCAACTGTGGCCATTTAATACCTTCCTTTCGTATTAAAACACCTCAAATCTTTTACCCTTGCCATCATTGGCGTAGACAAAAATAACAAAAAAACGTCTTTCTATTCACTATTGAATATAAAGACGTCATTGCCTTCAATAACAAGCGTCCCTTTTTAGGAACGCCTTTGTTCATTTACGCATCAACGCGTTTACTACACCAATACAAGTCTGAAAATCACGCTTTGGTAACTACTTTGAAACAAAATTCTTTAATTCTTTGCATTTCTCCCGGATCTTCCCTTCTAATTTCACTATGCTGACATGCGAAATTCCAAGCCGTT
>CAZABZ010000060.1:0-6510 GCA_964483535.1 uncultured Planctomycetales bacterium
TACATTCATTCTTAGATAATGCCAAGTAATCTTGCTCAAGCATTACCTTTAATTTACTTTCCACCACATACGCTGTTCCTGCTTTAGCATTCTCATAAACAACGGCTTTTTCAGGGACTATCCAGACCTTGTTGAATGTATTGACTGGTATGTTGGTTGTGCCATACTTTTTAGCCGCTTCTTCATAGATACGTTTCCAGAATTTCTTACCTACTTCCCCTTCCGGGTAAATCAAACTTGCTGTTATCTGCTTGAGCATATAGTCTTCAGCTAACAAGTCTCTTCCCATCTCCGTCTGCCCAAAGGACTCCGGGACAATCCGATTCTTCTCATAGGGTGATAAGTTCACCCATAGGTCTTTTTCAGGGATGGTTAAAGATGCTAAGAAATATTTAATTAGTTTGGTGGCTTCTTGCTTTAAAGAACTCCCCTCAATCCCCTCTTTATAAAAAAGAGGGGAAGAACCCTTGTCTAAAATGAAATCAAACCTGAACGGATTATCAGGATGGACTTTGATGCCCTTTAGTATCGGAGGGTTAAAAGCAGAACTTAAAGACACCATTACCCCGGGCGCAGGCAAACGGAAATCTTGAGCATAAACGGGGTTCGGCCCCATAATGCTTGTGAACAAAAAACACACAAGGATTAATATAGATACGATTTTCTTCATTATTTATTTTTTCTCCCTCTATTAAAAATAGTATACCATCTGTACCTATATAATGCCAATTTGTGAACGGAAAACTTTAAAAACAAAACCATCTGTAACATGTTCAGTAGCAGATGGTTATAAGAAAATAGATGCTGTTTTATTCAATTTATTTAGGCTTTTAATTCAAATTCGGCCGTCCTAAATGCCAATTAGGAAGGTTGTAAATTACTGATAAGGACTTTTATCAGCCCACGGTTGACTGTGTTGCTTGATTTAAGCCTAAAAACTCGCGAAGATTAGCCATCGGCTGGATATTAATAATCACCGGTACAAAGCCAGGAGCGTTTTGCAGTTGGGCGAGCTGGGCGGGTTCGAGGTGGAATTTGATTCCACCACCATTGTTTTGGGTTTGTAAATTCATATTGGCAGGGGTCAGGTCGATACCACCGTTCATCGCCCGATCCCCTGCCGGTGGAGATCCAATGACCCCGGAACTTGAGGACGTAAAGCCGTTCACATCGATTGGATTTCCAATTGCTGTAATCCTGCCTATCGTTACTCCTTCTTTGTTGGTGACAACTGAACCAGGAAAATTAATATTAATATAATCCCTCTTGTTAATAGGCCCAGAAGATGCTGCATTGATAACCTCGTATTGGCTAGGCCCCACATGCGTCAGATAAAGCCACTGCATCTTTAGTCCATCGTTTGACGTAAAAGAAACATGCTCGACATTCTTTTGGTCAAAAAACATGTCCTGGAGATTCTTATTGTCCACATTCACTTTGCCCGGAAACAGCGAAGATCCCTTGATGGTAATATAAGTGGGCCAAGAAAGTCCTCTGATGACACGCTGTCTTAAAGAAGATCGTACGGCTGTAAATTCCGTTGTTTTCCCTAAGTTATGCAAGTCCGCACCAGTGGTTTCGATAGATCGAATCAGATATTCTAAAATCAAATCGGTTGCGCCAGTACCCGCGTAAGGACTGATTGATTCCCCATCAACTATATGACCAAAAGGATAAAACTGGCGGAATTCCCACCCTAGACGCCCCCTATAACACAGATTAACTATGAGTTCAGATGAAAGAAGCTTGTCCAAATCAGGGACAATACCATCTTCATTCTGATAATCGATGCTAAGAAAATATTGATTAGACTCCTCCATTCTCTCAACGGCATAAATGATAATCTTTTGGCCTTGGCGATCGACAAAATTCCCAAGAACAAAAACCTTCGGTTTGCTTTTTTCTATTGATGCCTCTGAAAGACGCAGTATGCTCTTTGAAGGATCTCCAATCAACGTAAAAGCGCCTGTTCCCGCCTTCATCGCCCGATCCCCTACCCTCATCGCTGAATCTCTCTCGTCCAACAGAGGGGACTTCAATAGAGGCATTTCATCACCCCAATGCTTAATAAAACCAGGAATGTTCATCCATATATCGGTCCAATTGATAGAGGATACGCCATCCTGTTTTAACATCTCCTTGATCTTTGTTAAATTCTGCTCTAAGATTTTTTCTTTACCACTTTCTAATTCTTGTGAAACATACCCTAATATGTTATGCATAATAACCATATCAACCGTTGCCGGCTCTAATAATTGAGCGGAGGGTTGTAATAAATCAAGATCGTGAAAACGCAACATTTTCTCCAGCTTCCACGAACGCTTTGATCCCCCGGAGACGCTCTCAAAATAACCCTCAGGAACAGGGACATTCCTGCCTAAAAACGGAAACACATGCGGAAGAATATCTTGAGGGTAAATAAGTTCATTATGTTTTACCTTTTCATAATAAGGGGAAGGTAAGCTGAACGCATCGATCTTAACGTCCCTGCGGCTTTCCTCGACACCTTCTTTTTCCAACAAATAATCTAAATATATGGCCATGGATACCGGATCTTGTCCAAATCCAACGCCGAAGACAGCCAAACGCAAAGAAACAGGCTTGTCCTTAGGGGCCTTTCGAATCAAACGTATAAAATAATCATGGAAAGCTGGATAAAAACGGCCACCACTGTCCCGAAAGAAGAATGAGCGGTTCATTGCGATCATATCTCTCAAGGAACCGAATGTTGATCGAAAATACGAAAGCCCTAAATTTCGCAGATGATGGTCCCCCTTATGATTCTTGCTCATCATATACTCACCTTCCAACGTCGTTATCACCTGCCAAGCGTTTTTTCCATTGTACTGCTTCAAAATCTCTTCATCTTGGCCTTGTTGATAAAAAATTTCAGAATCCTCAAGGATTTGGCCAACAATCTTCATAATCTCGGGGTAGAAATTATTTACCGCTATAGCGATCGCCTCTATCATTTCCCTTGGAAAATTGTAGAGATCTCCTTTTTTACCACTTTTACCACTCAAAAATCTCACAGCTATCGCCTTTTCTACTCTTTCTTTCTCATTGGCGCTCCTCTGATTCACCTTTTTCCAAAAGAGCTTCATGTCATCAGAAGACAAATTCTCCCGTGAATATAGCTTTTCTGCTGCTGCCCAACGTATTTGGGCATCTGCATTAAGCATCTGTTCGATTAATCCACGTATTCTTAATCCCACCGGTTTCCATGTAGATATCGCCCCATCCCCTGCCGGTGAAGATCCAATGGCCCCAGAATCTGCGGAATCAAAGCCGCTCACATCTATTGAATTTCTAATACCTGTAATCCTACCTATTATCTTCCCTTCTTTGTTGGTAACAACTGAATCCGGAAAACTAATCTTAATATAATCCCCCTTGTTAATAGTTCCAAGAAATACTGCCCTGATAACCTTGTATTGGCTGGGCCCCACATTCGTCAGATAAAGCTCCTGCCTCTCTGGTCCATCGTTTGACGTAAAAAAAATATACCCGACATTCTCGTAGTCAAAAAACTTATCACGGAAATTCTTATTGTCCACATTCACTTTGTCTAGAAACATTGAAAACTTATAGATAGTCATAGAAGTTGGCCAAGAAAGTTTTCTGACGACCCTCTGCCTTAAATAAGATCGTAAGGCTGTGAATTGCGTCGTTCCCCCAGAGCTATACAAGTCTGCACCGGTGGTTTCGATAGATCGAATCAGATATTCTAAGATCAAATCAGTTGCGCCAGTACCTGCGTAATAACTGATTAATTCCTGATTGTCGCGAGTAAAAGGATAAAACTGGCCGATTTCCCACCCATGCTCCGTAGGGAACAGCTTAACTCTTTTTTCATTTCCTGAAAAAGACGCATGTACTAATCGGTCAGATACAACTATTTTTTCTGAAAGAAACTTATTCAAATCAGGAATAATTTCATCTTTATTCTGATAATCGATGCCAAGAGTATATTCATCAAGCTCATTGATTTTCTCAACGGCATGAATGGTAATCTTTTGGCCTTGGCGATCGACAAAATTCCCAAGAACAAAAACCCTCGGTTTTCTTCTTTCTATTGATGCCTCTGGAAGACGCAGTATGCTATCTGAAGGATCTGCAATCAAATTAAAAGAAGCTCCTGTTTCAGAATTCATCGCCTGATCCGCCTGCTTGGCCAATTGGGCGCTGTCCCCTTTTTTATGAAGACTTTCGCTCTCTTGCCCTGCCTCAGGCAAAGGGAGAAAACCCCGCACCTTAATATCTTTAGTCACCTCCAAAACTTGCCCTATATCCTGATCATGGGCACTGGCTTGAAAATCCGAGAATCTGATCCGTATCTTATTATCAGGGAATAACCCCCTTCCTTCATTATTTGAAACTTCATATTGTTCATTCCCTAATGAATGCAGGTCCAACAAAACCTCTTGCCCTGAATTCAATTTTAAAGTGACAGCCCCTACATTTTTTTGATCAAAAAAACTTTCTTTAAAATGAGGGTCAGACAAAGAATGTTCTCTGACAGTATCCCAAAGAACTACTTTTTCTGGCCACATTCCTCGATTATGGATTGTGGTCAAATAAAAACGCTTTGCTGCAGAACTGCTACCCCAAGAACTCTCAAGATCATTACCAGAACTACGGATAGCTTTGACCAAATAGTCAAAAACCACTTCTGCGGCACCACTTTTACCATAGTAAGATTCTTGATACTCATATGGATATAAAAAACTGATAAGATATGTTTTATTATATAATGTAAGAATAATATAAAAATTGTCCTTGAATTCTTGATCTAATTCCGAAGAATGTTGATTTGCCTTTGCAACAAAATCAGGAATTGGCCTGGAACGATAAGTTAATACGATTTTATAATGATACGGATCAATCATTTCTTCCCTGGCGTAAACAATCCCTTCTCTGCTTTCCCCGGGAGCAAGCACAACATCATCTCTTAATTTGTATCGACCAAGTATTATATAATTCCTTTCCCCTGCTGGCGGCAACCTTCGACTAGCCAATAAACTATTTCGCGGATCTGCTATCTGGCTAACCATGTTTTGAGACCGCATCGCCTGATCCGCCTGCTTGGCCAATTGGGCGCTGTCCCCTGTCTGCATCGCTAAATCTGCGGTCATCTCCAGCAGCTGTCCAGAACGCTGATTAAAATTCTCTGGTAAAGTATCTACCTCAGTCATCATGGACATGTCCCATTTTATTCCCCCTGAAAAATACTTCCTGGGCACCATTCCTTGAGTAACAGGATCGACATCTTCTTTAATATAGTTATAAACCCCCTTCTTAAATGCTTGGAGGTATTGCTGATAGATGTGTTCTGGATCCCCGACTAAAACATTCGCCCGCGCCCAGGATTCAGTGGGTGGGGATAACAATCCTTTGATCTTGTTCTTGTCCGCATATACCTGCGCCAAAATGCTGTCTTTGATTTTCTTCTTGTACCATATGGCAAGGATTAAGGAATTGTAGACTTGACGGAGTTGGGAAAAGTTCTTGCCTTCATTGACCTCTTTTGTAAGTTCTGGGATGACTATCTCGCGTACAATTTGACTGCCTAATGCGTTTACGTCATTCTGTAGGGGCCGACCTTGTGTCGGCCCGGTAATCGGGCGGATACAAGATCCGCCCCTACATTCATTTTGAGACAAGGCTAAATAATCCTGCTCAAGCATGACCTTGAGTTTACTTTCCACCACATACGCCGTACCTGCCTTGGCATTTTCATACACAACAGCTTTTTCAGGGACGATCCAGACCTTGTTGAACGTATTGACTGGTATGTTGGTTGTGCCATACTTTTTAGTCGCTTCTTCATAAATACGTTTCCAAAATTTCTTTCCTACATCCCCTTCCGGGTAAATCAATGATGCCGTAATTTGCTTAAGCATATAGTCTTCAGCTAACAGGTCTCTTCCCATCTCCGTCTGCCCAAAAGATTCCGGGACAATCCGATTCTTCTCATATGGAGACAAATTCACCCATAAATCTTTCTCTGGGATGGTTAGACTGGCAAGGAAGTATTTGATGAGTTTAGTGGCTTCGGTTTTAAGTTGTTCTTGTTGAGATTGTCCGCGGTCTAAAATAAAATCGAAGCGGAATGGATCGTCGGGATGGACTTTGATGCCCTTTAATATCAGCGGGTTAAAAGTAGGGCTTAAAGGGACCATCACTCCGGGTTTGGGCAATAGGAATTCATCCGCTTGGGCTGAAGGTATAGGCCCAAACGTATTAGCCAAAAAAGCTAATAAAACCCCTATAATGAGGACTTTTCTTGAATTTAGATCCATAAATATAAGTATATACGGTATCTATATACTTTGCCACCCAGGGACCTTTTCATACCGTTGAAACTTGATAAGGGAGCCTTTATAGCGATGGGAACTTTTGATGGTTAAAAAAATATGGTGCGCCTGACCCGAATCGAACGGGTAACCTACTGCTTAGGAGGCAGTCGCTCTATCCAAAATTGAGCTACAGGCGCAGAATTTTCCAAAA
>CAZABZ010000061.1:0-6407 GCA_964483535.1 uncultured Planctomycetales bacterium
ATAAGAAATAAATGGTTATGGATCATGAAAAATTCTAGTTGGACATTCTTGGGGTTATTCCAATGCCGCTCTTGACCTTGCTTAAATCATAAATTCCTTGAGACGATAAATACGGATTGCGGGCCGCTTCCCCCTTGATAAAAAACGGCGTGTCTAAATCGATAAAATCAAAATAACCTAAACCGGCAGCCAAATGCGCCGAAGCGGTCATGGCCAAATTCGATTCCATCATACCGCCAATCATTAATTTGACGCCGGCGGCATGAGCAAGGCGGCTGATTTCAAACGCATGCACTAATCCGGTTTTCATGAATTTAACATTAATGGCGCCCGCCGCTTTTTCTTTAATGATACGGACCGCATCAGCCAACGACGACGAACTTTCATCCGCGCAGACACATACCTTGGCTTCACGCGTAACTTTCTTTAACCCTTCCCAATCAGCGCTTGCAACAGGCTGTTCGATCAAATCCGGCACAATGCCAACCTTGCTCAACGATTTTAAAAACTGCAGGGCTTGGCCGGATGTGTACCCTTGATTAGCATCGAGAATAATTTGCGAACGCGGAGCTATCGAGCTCACCGCCTCAACCCGTTTAAAATCCGAGTCCATGTCGCGGCCTATTTTAATTTTAAAAGCGCGGAACCCTTGTGCTTTAAACGCCCGGGTTTTTGCCTTGGTCTGTTCGAGATCAGCAATGACGATGGTGATATCCGTACGCAGGGTCTTCGGTTTAGAGGCCCATAAACGCCATAAAGGAGCGCGCAAATACCGTGTCAGCGCATCAAAGATGGCCATTTCCACCGCGGCCAGGGCGCTTTGATTATGCGGCAAGCGTTCATGCAGCTGTGCCGAAATATCTAAATAATCCGCTATCGCGCGCCCTTCGAGCCAAATGGCAAGGCCTTTCAAATTCTTTAAGGTCTGCTCAATAGTCTCTCCGGTGATATGCGTGGCCACCGCCGCCTCGCCATAGCCTTTGGTGCCGTCTTTCAGTTCTATGGCAAACAAAATATTTTCCAAACGATTATGCTGACCGCAAGCTATGCGAAAAGGTTGGTTCAAAGGAGCTTGAAAAAATTTAACGGAAGTTTTAACGATGCGGGACGGCTTATTCAATAGTCACCACCCTTGTGAGCCGTCTTAACAAAGACCCTTTGGGGGTCCCTTGCCCTAAAGACAAATCCGAGACGATCACACGATCAAGGGAGAGAACGGTGGTGTCATGAATGGCGTAAGGCTTCCCATTGACCGTACCTAAATAAAGCATGATGTGCCCTTTCATGACCAAAAGGGTGTTGGCGGCAGGGGCTAGGTCAATGGCCGCGATTTTGGCGGTATCATCACTTTTCCCGTCGAAATCAACGGCGCTATCGCTGACTTTCGCTTGGTCCTTGGAATCACGCGGCAGGTTAATCCCAACAGTGGCAAAAACCATCTGCAAAAACCTGGAACAATCCTGCTCGCCGTACATGTCCCCCCAACCGTAAGGCTGATCGAGCATCATCAAAGCCTGTTTATAAATATTCCTCGCCGTAAAGGACAAAAAACCGGGGTTTACATCCTCTGTGTTCATATACGCTTCTTTAACGGCCAAGGTCCCATCAGCATCCCTCACCGGAACACGGACCCTCACGCGCCCGGCGTGAATGCCGGCTAAAGGCAGGCGCATGCCCATACGCACATAATCATCATATTCGGTCATGGCTTCATTCATAAAAATATCCGCCTTAGGCCTGATAACAACCACGAAATCCTTACCTTTAGCAAATTTCCTGACCTGATTGATATCTCCCAACGCGATATCTTTGGCCTCAACCCATCCGTCGCTGATTGCCGTCATCACATAATACCAACGCCCGTCCGCTGAGGTATGGACAAGAGCTGCCGGGGTCCCCACATCCAGCGCGCTGTTTTGCAATTGGTCAAAATCATAATCATCTTTTTTTTGATACAACCCTTCCCTCGTCGGTAAAAAACGCTGGGAGGTCCAATGCGCTACCAAGCCGTAGCGGGGCGCCATGCCTATGGCGACAGCGCTTAAATTCATGTTGCGTTTGACATCAGCCATGAAATTTTTATCGTTCCTGACGCCGGCGGAGGAGTAATAACCTTTTGCCTCAATATCCGAAAAAGTCTTTTTAAGGCCCTCCAGCAGCGGTTCCGTCTTTAAATCCTGAGTGAGGGTAAAAATATCCTTGGTTAATTTATTATTTTTGCACAGGCGGGCATTGAATCGGTCAATTGTCTCAGGGCCCATGATCACCGCGTCCGGCGATGGATGGCGGCTGATCCAAAACCCGGCAGTTTTCATCATATGAAGGGAATGCCCAATAAGAGAGGATGCTTCAACGCGGGAAGCAAGAAACAACAAAACAAGGATAAGCAGAAATTTAAACTTCATGCCAATACACCCAAAGGATGTTGCTGGTCATTTAAGGATAAATAAATTGGATCGGTGTTTGCACGTCCGGATGCAAACTTTTATGCACAGGGCAGCTATGGGCCGCAGCCTCAAGCATCGCACGCTTATCTTGGGGGATGCCAGAAGCCATATGAAAAATGACACTAATGCTGCCAACGCGCCTCACCGGAGAGGTGGCCATTTCTTTGCCCACATCGACGGTGGTCCCTTTAAGATCAATATTATGCCGGGCAGCCGTAATGCCCATGATGGTGAGCATGCAAGAACCTAACGCCGCGGCCACCAAATCAGTCGGTGAAAAAGCTTCGCCACGGCCCATATTATCTTTAGGCGCATCCGTATGGATGATACTGCCTGAGGGCCCATGGGTCAAAGCGCAACGCAACCCTCCTTCATAAACAATATTCATTTTAACCATACATCGCTCCTTTAATGAATCGATTCCGGAATAATACCTTTTTTAATATACACCTGTCTCACAAGGCCCCTGAATGCCGGCAACTGCAAAGCAAATATAATAGCTGCTATGATACAAAGAAATCCTCCCCATAACAAGGTATTCCCTGCTCCGATTTTTACAGCCAAAACACCGGAAAACAAACTGCCAAAAGGCGACAAGCCCATAAAAGCCATGGCATAAAAACTCATCACCCTGCCGCGCTTGTCTTCCTCGACGATGGTCTGCAAAATGATATTGCTGGAAGCCATTTGCACCATCATGCCGAATCCGGAAAATAAAAGGATAGGCATGGCAATCATCAAGACAGATGTGCGGGAAAAAATAATGACCCCGCCGCCAAAAAGCGCGGCTGTATACGCGATGACCTTGCTTAAACCCAGAACGTTTTTGCGCCCCGCTAAATAAATGGCCCCTATCAAAGCCCCCAAACCGGAAGCGGCCACCAATAGTCCCAGGGCCCTTGAACCGCCGTGAAAAATATCTCTGGCAAAAACCGGCATCAAGGCCTGGACCCCTCCGGCAACCATGCTCATCACCGCCAGAAGTATTAAAATAGTACGGATCGGCATAAAATTAAGGGCGTAAGAAAATCCTTCCCTTAGCTGGAGTATCACTGATTCCTTATGACTCCCCGAATGCTCCCAACGGGGCAATTTCATCATCGCTAAAGACAACAACACCGCGATATAACTCAACGCATTGATCAAAAAACATGTGCCTTCCCCGAACAGGGCGATCAAAATACCGCCGATAGACGGGCCTATAAGCCTGGCGGCATTCACCATGGAAGAATTAAGCGCAATGGCATTGCTCAAATCTTCCCTGTCATTGATCATCTCAACGGTAAAAGCCTGGCGTATCGGAATATCAAAAGCATTCACAGCCCCCAAAAACAAACTCAAAAGGAGGATGTGCCAAACCCCAATCGAATGTGTCACGTATAGGACATATAGCACAATCGCCTGCAACATGGCCAAAGACTGGGTAATGAGTAAAAGACGCTGGCGGTGATGGCGGTCAGCAATCACCCCTGCCAAGGGGGCCAAAAGGAAGGTGGATATCTGACTGGAAAAACCGACTAACCCCAATAAAAACGCGGAATTAGTCATGCGATAAACCAGCCAAGAGACCGCGATCTGCTGCATCCATGTGCCGATAAGTGAAATGCTCTGCCCGCTAAAAAAAAGGCGGTAATTCTTATGGCGCAAGGCGCGAAAAACTGTCTTAATGTTCATATTATTGTGTGTTTATAAAAAACCCTCTGTGGCCTTTCGGTCACAGAGGGTCAAGGAAATACAAGAACTTGATTCTTATATTTTTACAACGTTTTGAGCTTGTTCACCCTTAGGGCCGTTGACGATTTCGAACTCAACATCTTGTCCTTCGCCCAATGATCTGTAGCCTTCACCTTGAATTGCACTGTGATGCACAAACACATCTTTGCCGTTTTCGGGAGTAATAAATCCAAAACCTTTTTGGTCGTTGAACCATTTTACTTTACCTTTAACCATAATCTTTGAAACCTCCTTTTGATCAAAACTTGAGTCCCTTTGCGTGACCATAAAAAAACCGCCAGGCTTGGAACTACACCTTGCGGTCTAAGATCACAATCCTTGAATCGAACTCGTGTGATAGTATGCCCTACTTTTAATGGTTTGTCAAATTATATTATGATTTTCTTTTTTCGAAGCCTCCAGATATTCCCAGCGCTGGTAGGCCTCTAAAAGCTCTTGGGCCACAGCTTCCAAACGGGAATTGACACGGTCAACTTCCTGAGGGCCTCTCTGATAAAAACTAATGTCCGCCAGTAAGGTAAAAATTTCTTCCTGCTCTGCCTCCAGCTTTTCAATTTTTAAAGGAAGGCTTTCAAGCTCACGCTCTTCTTTAAAAGAAAGTTTCCTTAAAACAAGCGGCTTAACGGATTTTGGTTTCTCTTGCGCAAAAGTCATCCGCGACTCCCGGACATGAGAGGGCGTCTTGACCGGGCGCTGATTGACCCAATCATCATACCCGCCGGCAAATTCGCTGATCTGCCCTTCCCCTTCCATAATCATGGTTGAGGTGACCACATTATTCAAAAAAGAACGGTCATGGCTGACTAAAAGCAATGTCCCTGAATACTCCATCAATAATTCTTCCAAGAGCTCCTGAGTTTCGATGTCCAGATCATTGGTCGGCTCATCCATGACCAGAAAATTAGACGGCTTTGTAAAAAGTCTGGCTAAAAATAAACGATTACGCTCGCCGCCGGAAAGGACCTTGACCGGCGTGCGGGAGCGGTCCGGGGTAAACAAAAAATCCTGCAAATAGCCGATGATATGCCGGGGCTTACCGTTGATGGTCACGGTGTCCCCGCCGGGGCAGACACTTTCAATAACGGTTTTTTCTTCATCAAGCTGCTGGCGCAATTGATCATAATAGGCAATTTCCAATTTAGTGCCTAAACGCACCTTCCCTTTTTGAGGCGCCAGTTGACCTAATAAAATTCGCAATAAAGTGGTCTTGCCGCAACCATTGGGACCGATGACCCCTATTTTATCGCCGCGCATAATTTGAGTTGAAAAATCTTTGATCAGGCACTTGTCCCCATAAGCAAACCCAAGATGCGAGGCTTTAATGACCAAATGCCCTGAGGCTTCGGTTTCCTGTGCCTTCATACGCACCTGGCCGATAAGCTGACGTTGGGATTTTTTTTCTTCACGCAGGCGCTCCAGGGCCTTGACCCGCCCTTCATTGCGCACCCGACGGGCTTTCACCCCTTTACGGATCCAAATCTCTTCTTCGGCTAATTTCTTATCAAAATCAATGCGCTGGGCAGCTTCGACTTCAAGGGCCTGGCTCTTTCGCTCCAAAAAGGTCGGGTAATCGCAAGACCAGCTAAAAATTTTGCCGCGGTCAAGCTCCACGATCCTTGTCGCCAAATGCTGCATGAACATACGGTCATGCGTGACAAAGAATAATGTGCCAGGATAATTCTTTAAGAATTCTTCCAGCCAATTGATGGAGTCAATATCCAAGTGATTGGTGGGCTCATCTAAAAGTAAAACTTCGGGCTTTGAAACCAGGGCGCGGGCTAAAAGCACACGGCGTTTTTGCCCGCCGGATAACTGTTCAAAATCCGCCTCACCATCAAGTTTCATTTGAGAGAGCACAAACTCGACCTGGGCGTTAATGTCCCATCCATCGCTATGGTCTAATGCTGACTGCAAAGTATCCAACTGACGCATCAATTCAGGAGTGTTCTCGGTATGCAGGCGATGGACCACATGATGGTAATCGCTTAAAAGCTTGGCGCACGGCCCAAGGCCGGAAAATACAATATCAAAAACAATGCCCTTGATGTCATTGGGAACTTCCTGAGGCAGGAGAGTCGCCTGGATTCCCTTTTGAAAAACGATCTCCCCTTCGTCGATAGATGCCTGGCCGGCCATCACCTTCATCAAGGTAGTCTTCCCAACCCCATTGCGGCCAAGCAAGGCAATGCGCTCACCCGGCTCAACCTGAAGGCTTAATTGATCAAA
>CAZABZ010000062.1:0-6280 GCA_964483535.1 uncultured Planctomycetales bacterium
AAAAATGGTGGCGGGGAGTGGATTTAAACCACCGACCTGTCGGGTATGAACCGAATGCTCTATCAGACTGAGCTACCCCGCCAACGATCAAGCCTTGAAGAAAAATGATTTTAGACGAGAAAAACCGAATTGGCAAGCATTTCTGTTTAAACCTTTTTAAGAAATAAAATCCCTAAAGGCGGAATAACCAAAGACAATGAAAATGGTTTGCCATGAAAAGGCTTAGGAGAAGCTGTTTGCCCTCCTCCATTGCCCTGATTACTGCCGCCGTAAATCCCCGCATCAGAGTTTAGAATTTCTTTCCAATCGCCGCCTTCCGGCACGCCGATACGATAATCTTTCCACGTCTGGGGTGTAAAATTACATACAGCGAGGACCATGCTCTTTTTATCCGCGGATTTACGTATAAAACTAATGATGCTGTTTTGATAGTCACTAAAATCAATAAATTCAAAACCCTCAGGGGAAAAATCCCTTTCAAATAATGCGCGTTCGTTACGATAAAAATGATTTAAATCCCTGACCCATTTTTGCATCCCTTGATGCGGGGCATATTGCAAAAGATGCCAGTCTATACTGCGCTCATGGTTCCATTCGTCCCATTGGGCAAATTCCGCCCCCATAAAATGGAGCTTTTTACCCGGATGAGCGAACATATACCCCAACAACAAACGCAAATTGGCCAGTTTTTGCCAATGGTCTCCGGGCATTTTGCCCGCCAAAGAACCTTTGCCGTGGGTGACCTCATCGTGGGAAAGGGACAATAAAAAATTTTCTGAATAAGCATATAAAAATGAAAACGTCAGGTCATTGTGATGATACTTGCGATAAATCGGGTCTTTGGTCATGTACACAAGAGTGTCATGCATCCAACCCATGTTCCATTTCATGCCAAAACCCAGCCCCCCCAAAGACGTCGGCCGTGACACCCCGCCCCAGGAGGTTGATTCTTCGGCGATCATTTGCGTATCAGGAAAATTGGCATAAATAACTTCATTGAGCCTGCGCAAAAAATAAATGGCTTCCAAATTTTCCCGTCCGCCATACTGGTTGGGGATCCATTCATCACCGCGGGAATAATCCAAATAAAGCAAGGAAGCAACGGCATCCACGCGTAAGCCATCCGCGTGGAACTTGTCCATCCAAAACATGGCTGAAGAAATTAAAAATTCCCTCACCTCATTACGGCCATAATTAAAAATGGCGCTCTTCCAATCAGGATGATAACCTTTTCTCGCGTCCGCGTGTTCAAAAAGGTGCGTGCCGTCAAAATACACCAGCCCATGCTCATCGGTAGGGAAATGTGACGGCACCCAATCAAAGATAACGCCGATACCGTGCTGATGAAGGCAATCCACTAAATACATGAAATCCTGAGGCGTGCCATAACGGCTGGTAGGAGAAAAATAACCTAAAGTCTGATACCCCCAAGAACCATAAAACGGATATTCCATCACCGGTAAAAATTCGACATGAGTATAACCCATGGAATTTAAATACTCGGGTAATTGAACGGCCAATTCCCGATAAGTCAAAGGACGAGGGGCCCCTTCGAGGACTCTTTTCCATGAACCTATATGCATTTCATAAATGGAAAATGGCGCGTCCAAATTATTATTACGGTGACGGTCCTTCATCCAGTGAGCATCTTGCCACTCATAGCCAAGATCCCAAACAACAGAGCCGAAATTCGGAGCAACTTCATTATATAGGGCGAAAGGATCCTGCTTTTCTACCTGATAAGACCCTTCACGAGAAACAATAAAATATTTATATATTTCGCCTTTGGTCAAACCCGGAATAAAACCTTCCCAAATGCCTGAAGAATCCAAACGATGCTTTAAAGGGTGCGCATTTCTCTGCCATTGGTTAAAATTACCGATGACCGAGACTTTTTTAGCATTGGGCGCCCACACGGCAAAATGAACTCCCGGCTGACCGTCGACAACCGCTATACGGGCCCCTAACTTTTCATAAAGTTTAAAGTGGCTGCCTTCTTTAAAAAGATAGGTGTCGTGGTCAGTAATAAAAGAATCCATTGTTTTAACTGTCTGTTCATTCATAAATGACTCTGTTTCCATTTTTCAGCGTATTGCCTCCATACCTCTTCGACAAAGCTCCCTGGCATAGTCGGTCCACACCCCCTGCCCCCAGTAACGGAAACAACTTGTTTGGGACAAAAGAAGGTATAGCAGGGCTTCTTTATAGGAACGGGAAGTTGGGGGCGCCTCGTTTTTTCGATCAAATTTCTCATGAAAAGCCGCGCTCAATTGGTTAATGGGACTGAGCACTTGATCATACCCCTTGACCCAATCGCGGTCGTTAGTCCATGATCCTTTATCAAGATTAAAAGAGGGATCCGTTTTCTGAAGTTCCTGGATGGCCTTATTGGCGGCTTGCGGTCCGAATTTTTTGATCTTCTCCCAGATGCGATGCTGAGAAATTGGCTGCACCGGCGTGAAATCAGCGGGGTTGATGCCATCCTCTTGTAAGAATTCCAAATATTCTGAGCCATTTAAGGCAACCGTACCTTCTGTTCCAAGGCCTTGAATGGATTGAATGTACATAGGGGGAAATTCATTCATCATCACGCCGCCGTTTTCACCATCCCCGATTTGACAAACAAACGGCGGGACCGGTTTGCCGCAATACTCTTGCCTGGCAAGCCCTCGCGCCTCTGATAAAGGCTGCATTTGAGCGACAAGTTTTGTGTCAGATCCTTGTGTCTTAATAAGGACGGTGATTTCCTGGGTTTGTCCCAGAGAATTCTTTGCGACCAACTTATGAGGGAAATGAGGGTTATTGATACTGCGGCCATTAAGATCTTCGATGGTATGCTCCTGCACCATCAGCCACTCATAACCACATTCCTTTAACGCTTTGACATATTCATAGCAAACATCCGGATGGATAGGCAAATGCATCTCGGGCGCGGAAAATCCTTTAATACGCTCCTGCGCTTCTTTGCCAAAAATGGAAGCAAAATGATGACGGAACGCCGATATATGAAGTTTAATGTCCGGCACAGGCGTCGATGTGACAACGGAATGCGACCACATTGTCCCAAGCCATTCAACGTAAGGATAATAAGATTTATCGCAGGTGATCTTCTTCAAATTTTCCAGCGCCTGCCCTCCATTGATCTGGCGCAACCCCCAAAGAAGATTACCGGAATAATCCAGCATAACGCGGGGACTTTTCCCTTCCCTGACCAAGTTCGGTATAATATCCGATAATCGCTGGTAACACTGAAAAAATACTCCGGCATTATGATTGTCGCCAACCCCCTGGTTTTCAAACATGTACTGCAGATTTGAAATCAGCCCGGCGGTGCGAAGATTACTGCCTTGCGCCGGAATGGTCGGCTGATGCATATGAAGAGCGATGCCAAAAGAGGACCTTACTTTATTAAAATCAACGTTTGAACAAGACGAATAAAATTTTCTTTTTTTCGTTGGCTTGAATTCGTTGGCTAAGGCATAAATATTCGGCAAATTCTCGACGATATCGTTCATAACCTATCTCACTGAATGGGTAATTTTAACAGCGCGGCCCTTGGAAGCGACCCGACGAGTAGTCTTATCTAAATAATATTTAACACAATTCGTGTCCCAAAAGAGATTGTCCCTGGACTCAATTTCTTTAAGCCAAGCTTCATCGATACAATCCTTTTCTAAATCATTAAATAATCTATAAAACCGGTTTAAATGCACCTTGAATCTCTTTTCCGCGTAAGCCACCATCGTTTGCGCCTTCATGATAAATGGCCAGTCGCTGGCTTCAGCTAAAAGAAGTTCACGCGCTGCCTGATTAAGGGCCCGATAACGCAAAGCGGATTTAAATAAATTTTTCCTGAAGTCCCCTTTGATCAAATCGGAATCCTTCCGGGCCAAATTCTTCATAAGCTTTCCGGCTTCATGAAGATAGGGGTATATCCAATCGTTGATGGGGCCTTCAAGCCAAAACTCACTAAATCCTTTATATCCCCAACTCGATTGACTGGGCATAGCCACTTGATTGGTTGAATACTCCTTCAAATATTCGGAAGGTGTGATCATTTCAAGGGTGTCTTGATCGTAGAAAATCTTTCTGGCCAGAAAATCAATCCATTGCGGCCCTTCAAACCACCAGTGACCAAATAATTCCGCGTCATAGGGGGCGACAATGATCGGTTTACGGCCCAGATGAGGATAATAATGCTCAATTTGTTTCTGGCGATTAAACATAAAATTTCCGGCGTGTATCGCGGCCTTGTCTTTGGCCCACTGCGGCTGGTAAGGTTCTTTATATGGGGTATCACCGGTAATGCGCCAATACTTAATTCCCGTATTAATGCGAATGCCGTCGGGATGGATATAGGGTTTAATATATTCAGGATCCAGCGTGAATCCGATATCGCGGTAATATTCACGATAGACCGGGTCGCCGGGGTACCCTTCCTTTGAACTCCATACCTGTTTAGAGGATTCCCAATCCCGTCCAAAAGCAGCGACACCGCTGGGGCAATAAATAGGAGCGTAAACGCCAAATTGCGGCTGCGGGTCCGCGTTCATAATCCCATGAGAATCGCAGAAGAAATATTTAATCCCTGCCTGCTTTAGCAGATCATCCAAACCCGGATAAAAACCGCATTCAGGAAGCCACATCCCTTTGGGCTCAACGCCGAAATGATTGCGGTATTGGCCTATTCCGATTTCAATCTGGGCCTTAACGGAAGATTTATTGATGTTTAAATTCGGTAAAAAGCCGTGCGTTGCACAACACGCAATAATTTCCAGGCATCCTGCTTCCTGGAATTTCTTAAACGCATTAATAAGATTTTTCTGATAATGACGGACAAAGATCTCACGCGCATCAATAAAACGGTTATAGTACATGAGCGCCAGTCCGTGATACTGAGGATCATGCGAGGTGCGGTCCAATTCTTTTTCTGCCAGCTCAATAAGTTTGTTAATGTGACGCACGTAACGGTCCTGCAGCAGAGTATCACTGAACATGGCCGCCAATGTCGGGCTAATCGACATCGTCACGCGAAAATCAACGTCATCGCGGGTCAGCGATTCAAAGACCCGGATCAAGGGAATGTAGGTTTCAGTAATGGCCTCAAACAGCCAGTTCTCTTCAAGAAAATAGTTTTCTTCGGGATGGCGGACAAAAGGCAAATGGGCGTGAAGGACAAGGGCAAGATACCCTTTGGGCTTAACCATTGGGGTCCTTTAACATCTTTGGAAAACTGATTGTTCTTTCGCGTTCAACACTTGTATTGATATGACGCTGTTCAACACCGTCTGAAGATTGAGCGAGGAATTGAAGGGGGATTTCGCCGTCAGTAAGGGCATACCGCAAAGAGAATGTCCCATCCGGGTTTAATTTGATCCCCTTTTGATTAAGCCACACGGCCGCGTCAGGTTCTGTCCGCCCATAAACAATCAGTTCCGTCAAAACTTCAAAAAAGAATTTTCTTTTGTTTAATCGTCCCTCGCTCGCGAGTGCCTGAGAGCTAAGCAAATTTTCACTAGCCCCCTTTTTTTCCATAAGTCCTATCGAACCCGGATGAGTACGCTTTATTAAATCAGGGTCTATAATGAACGGCCGGACTTTTCGCAAGGCCCTGCCTCTCAATTTTCTCTTTAAAATCTCTTCAAGCGAAAGGGCCCTGCCTCTACCCTTCTTAGACACCCTGCAAAAAAGTCTCATATAATAATCGCGGATGTCCTGAGCGGTTAAATGGTAGGTCCTTCCCTTTCGCGACTGCTTTAGTGCTTGAGATTTTTTCTTCAATAACTGCTGCTTGATACCATGGTAACGGTCCTGGATGTTTTCCTCGATATAAGGCTGGGATTCTTTATGGGTTTTGATGTCCTGCCATATCAAATCATTCCGTTTTGAGGTGGACTTGGGAGGCGTGCGCACAATGTTGGACCGCGTCAGAGGAATAAAACGATTTTCCGGGCAACGCATTCCAAGCTCAGCGCAGTAATCCGCGTTGTCTTGCCATACATGGATATACCAATTCTTGGTTGAAAAACCTACATCAAGGTCCCAGGTATGGTTCGCGTTCGAACCGTTAAACTTGACAAGAGTAATATCATAAACGCGCAATACAAGCTGGGAATCTTCGCTCCCAAATTTAAGTTTGTTACGGGCGCGATTGATGTCTTCCTCGGAATAATTCCAATAAGCGTAAATAAAATTAGGGTCTCTTGGGATAAGGACACACTGAGTGCGTGGCTGTAAGGCGGGAAGATCTGTTGCGTCAAAACTAGATGGCGGCATAACA
>CAZABZ010000063.1:0-6232 GCA_964483535.1 uncultured Planctomycetales bacterium
CATTGTAAGTGCTAAATTTGTTCTTTGTTGCTCCTGGGCTTCGCCGCGTTTTTTTAACGCCAAAGGTCTCATGCTTCTTCGGTGTCTGAACAACTCGTTATGAATTTCTCTGGAAATTCATAACTCGAACAAGTTCAGCCATCCCTCGGCCAAAAGCCTCGGGATACCCTTGAAGCATGAGCTGCTTTGGCTAAAAACGCACAGTCGCAAAAAGAACAAATTTATAACTTACAATGTGAACATGCGATAATAAGTTTATCCCTTCATTAGATACAAAACATGCCCTGAAATTTTATGCTTCGGATAAAATTGCCTGACTAACTCGATATATCCCTCTATCTGCTTTTGATGCTCGTCCTCAGCGCTTGGGGACAATTTATAATCCACGATCCAAACTTCGTCCTCAAATACGATCAAACGGTCAATGCGCTTGGTGTCCCCATAAACATTGACGAATTCTTTTTCACAAAAAATCTTCACATCAACAGGTAAATAAAAAAATGGCCGCACATCTTTACGGTTTAAAAAACAGCGCATGTCCGCTAAAATCGCTTCTTGGTCCGTTGGAGGCGTATACAAACGGCAGGCTGAATCCCAGGCCTTTTTAAGCTCTTGTTCAATATTGCCTTCATCGATATGCCCAATATGCATCAGCAGGGCGTGATAAAATGTTCCCCTGCGCGCTAACCTCGCGGACTTCGCGGGTTGATTTAAGAATTCTTCCTGCAAACCGGACCACAGGCCGGAAACAAAAGGTTTGATCTTTTGATGGGCTTCGACGTGCTCGTGGGCCGCGGGACGCTGGGCCGGCGCCCCCGTGGATAAACAATCCTCCGGTATCAAAAACATGGCAGGATTAACGGTATTACCCACCCGGGCCGGCACAAAAACATAAAGCTCCTCAATGGCACGGGTCAAAGCCACATAGGCGGTGTTCAATTCCACTAAAAACGCTTTTTTATACTCTTGTTCATACCTCTCCTGTAATTCGGGACAAAACTGCCGGTAGCTTTCTTTAAGGCGGATAAGATTTAACCCCTCTTCCTGAATGTCCAACATGTATGCCTGACTGCCATCGCGTCCGCCACTGCCTGCTTTAATGTCCATTTCCAAATACGGCACGATCACCACCGGGAATTCCAGACCCTTGGCTTTATGCACCGTTAACACTTTGAGGGCATCCACCTGGGCCATGGGGACAAAACGGTCTTCCCCCTCGAGATTCTCATAATAATCCAGAAAATGCGATAGATCGCAACTCTCAACTTCCTGCATCTTGACTAATTCCAGCAAATGCATAAAAAAGCCCTGATAGTGAGGGAAGTGCTTTTCACAACCAAAACGCTGAATGATGCCGGCTATTAATTCGTATAAAGGATACACCCCCACCTGACGAAAGAAATCCTCAAAGAAGTCTTCCCAGACTTGAGGGAAATCCTCCTGGAAATATTTATAAAAACACACGGAAGATTTTAAATGGGCCTTTTCAAAAAGAAAATCACGTAAGACCTGAGGTCCAATCCCCGTGGCTTTAGGCATCAACTCCCCTAAACAAAACTGCGCGAAGGCATTATTGTCGACAGGCGAATACAAGAAAGCGAGCAGGCTCATTAACTCGCTAATCAACGGGTTATTCTTGATATCACTGCTGCGCTCTGAGGAAGCATAAATCCCCTCCTGCAGGAGCCATTGGGTAATCTCTTCGACTTCATCATTACCCCTGGTTAATATCGCGACGTCTCTTAAAGCGAAGCGTTGGCATATGTCCTTAATTAAAGGTATCAGCTTTTGACGGACTTCGTCGGCGCGTTCTTGTTTTAAGGCCCCCTCCAGATAAGTGACACGGACCACTCCCCCCGCCAAGTCCTTGCCCGGCAGTTGGTGCGCGTGAGCAAAGGTATTGGCTACCTTTTCAAAATCTGACCCTGAAAAATGAACATCATGACGTTTGTTTTTGCTGGAGTCTTCCAAACGGCGTTGTAAAAAGGCCTGTAAATTATCCAAACCAAACACCCGGTTATTAAATTTGATGATTTCAGGGCAACTGCGGTAATTCTTATCCAGAGTCGTCGTTTGAACACTAAAGCCCGCCAATTGAATTTGCAAAGCATCGAATAAACGGCTTTCCCCGCCGCGGAAAGCATAGATCGCCTGCTTTTTGTCCCCCACATAAAATAACGATCCGCCATGGGCCAAGGCCTCTTCGACCATCAAAGCCAGATTCCGCCACTGGCTCAGGGATGTGTCCTGAAACTCATCGATCAGGTAATGTTGGAACCTTGCGGCCAGGCGGAAATATAATTCCTCAACCGTCACGAGATTATCATCAAAAAGCAAAGCGGCTTTGCGATTAAGCTCTTCTAAGAATAACACATCATCCCGTCTGGATAATTGCCCAAAACAGGAAAATACTTTTTCAAATAAAACAACATAAGGGTTAAACATGCTATGGGCTTCAAGAAGACAAAGGTCATGGATTTCTTGGGACAGCTTACGCCACAAACTCTTCAGTTGAGGGCTGATGGCCCCACCCTTATTGATGGGAAAATCTTCTTTAGCCCAATAAGCCTTCAAATCATCCACATCAAAAATACCGCTATGTTCATGCAAAAGGCTGTCTAAGTGATCAAGAAATCTTTTATTAGTCTCAGGAGGGCAAAGATCTTTTAATTGGCGCATAAGGGCATAAATTTTTCTTTTTGCCCCAAAAGAATCCTCATCCGAGGGGTAAACCAAAAGCGGCTTTTGATACGTGTTGTATTGCCTGAAGAGTTCACTGATGACCTTTAAGAGATCTTCCCGGGGAAACCATCCTGAGCGGTTTTCTAAAAATAAATACTGACGCACAAAATCCGCGAAAAGTTTATACATTTCCTTATCGCTATTGGCCTGGTCTAAAAGCTCATCAAGGCTCAACTGCAAATATTCCCTGGAATTACGCTTGATCTTAAACCGCGCCGAAAGCCCTATCTTAAATGAACACCCCGACAATAAAATGTTCACAAAACTATCAATCGTCTGTACCTGAAAATAGTGGTATTGACGGATCACGTCATTCATGAGGCCAAAGGCCAAGCTTGACGCCCGATTTTCATCCAACCCCAATGGCTTTATGATCTCTTGTGCCTCATAAGGTTTTAATTGTTTAAGGGCGATGCGTTTGAGAAAATCCAAAATGCGGGATTTCATTGCCCAAGTGGCTTTATTAGTGAAGGTAATGGCCAGGATGGATTGTATCGGCAGGTCTCTGGTTTCAGCTAAATGCAGGCATAACTGCACATAACGCTTGGCCAAGGCATAGGTCTTACCGCTGCCAGCTGAGGCTTCTAAACACAGGACTTGCGGGCTTTGCATGGCGTCAGTATAACACTGTCTTCTTAAAAATTTCAAGCATCGATATTCTTCTTTTACGAGCGGTGATCCGTATAAAAAATCTTAAAAATAGCTGGCAGGGCCTTAATTACGGTGTATAATAATTTTTGAAGTCACATGTTATCATATAACCATAAGGAGTGAACTATGCGTATTCGAAAAATGAACCAAGGTTTTACGCTGGTGGAAATCATGATCGTAGTCGCGATCATCGCCTTGCTGGCGGCGATTGCGATCCCTAACCTGCTGCGCGCCAAAATGACAGCTAATGATTCTTTGGCCAAAGCCACGTTACGGGCAATATCTACAGCCGCGGAATCTTATGGTACGGCTAACAACGGCAATTATCCTCTTAATGAATCTTCTTTGACCGGGGCAACGCCTCCATATCTAAACAAGGCTTATTGCGCCGCCTCAGCGAGTGTCGGTCTTTCCGGTTATATTTACAACTGCGCAGGCATGAGCAGTACCGGTTACGTCATCACGGCAACACCATTGGCAATCGGCAGCTCAGGGTCCACTGTGGAAACGATCACTACCGGAGGTGTTTTAACTCCGTAATCTTTCCTAACAGGATAGATCCACTACAAAGCCCCTTGTCTTGCAATAGCAGGACAAGGGGTTTTTTTAAAGATAAGCGTACGATGGTGAAAACTTCGGGTCAAGCTCAACCGCTTTCTTAAACGCCTTTTGAGCTTCAGCAAAATTACCCCTTTTATTACAATAAAGGCCGAAATAATGGTACGTAAGCGCATAATGTCTGTCCCATGCAGCAGCTACACTCAAATAATACAAAGCCTCTTTATCAAACCCAAGCATATCCAAACAATGCCCCAAATCAGCTACCATTTGAACATGGGTGTAATGTAGGCGTTTATACCCTAACCAAAAACAATTTTTTGCGCCAAGATAATCACCTTTATCCATTAAAGAACGTCCCAGGCCATAATATGGCGTCAAATTCCCTGTGTTCAAAGATAACCAATAGAGCGAATATTTCTCTTGGTTTTTCCACTGAGAATTGTAACTCCAACAAGAAATAAGTAATAAAAGGATAACGCTCCCCGTCAACACCCCGCCAATAAAGAAATTTTTGCGTGCTATTGCCAGCAAAAACCATCCTGATAAAACAAAAAAGCCGACTTGGGAAAAATAAAACCAGTGCGGCTCAATAATAGGCCAAACTTTTGGGAAATTCACAAAACAAGAAAACACGGTTGGCAAAAATCCCAGCACAAAAATCATCAATAAGAAAGATTTCCAGCTTCTTTTCCACTGGAAAAAGGCGTACGCCCCCAGGCTGAATGCCAAAACAAAAATTACCGCATTACGCCAAAGATGTTCCTGCCCGTATTGCTGGCTCCACAAAAAAATAACCTTACCTGGGAAAAATAAATTCGATACATACCAGATCACAAGATCCATCCAAGTTGAAAAGGACGCAGCCATGTTCCCTACGGCAAAAAATGATCTGTTAAATTGATGCGGGAAGAATGGGCTCTGCAAACGGTATACGACCCATCCCAGTAGAAGCAATACAAAAGGCGATAAAAGTCGGAATATCCTCCCCCAGCTTTCCTTTTTAATGAAGAAAAGATAGGCGGCCAAATACGCGGGGAGCATGATCGCCATCTCATGTGAAAGGCAGGCAAAAATGAAAAAGATAATACTGAAAATATAATCTCTTTTTTTACCATGCTGGGAAAAACACATAAAAAATAAAAAACTTATCTGCATTGATAGAACAAAAACCGCAAGAACACTGGCGGTAACATAATTAACAATCATCGCGTTTAAGGGATGGATGGCATAAAGCAGCGCCGAGAGAAAAGAAAGCGTGACCTCTGAGGTGATCTTGCGGACTATGATAAAAAGAAAAAACACAATGAAAACAAAAAGAAGGAAATTGACCGCATGATATCCGACGTAGTTGCTTCCCAAAAAACGTGAAAGGACCCACAAAGGAAGATGCCCTATAGGACGATAAAAATCCCCTTGATTAGATGTGAAAAGCCCCAAAAACGATTTATTAAGGACCCCGCCCTGCCCGAATAAAATGATATTATCATCCAACATGAAATGATTGTGGAAGCTATTGGCATAGGCTAAAAGGCAAACCAAAAAAATGGCGAATAAAACAAGCCAATGTGAACCAAAGAAACATTCAAAAAGTTTTAGTTTTTTATCGCGCATCATTCCCTGATGGGGCCGAAATATTTCCTGTTGCTTCGTTTGAGGGAATCTCTTCGACGTTAACGCGATCATCTTCGCTGTTATAGTATTCCGCGTCCGCGTTACCATAGCCTTCATCGTGAAGCACTTGATTGCCGTTGGGCGGCACAGTATTGTCGTCAGCCTTTGTATCCACAGCCCAAAAGCAGATCGCTGTCAAAAACCCCGCCAACAAAATAATCACAACGCTTATTTTTCTCATAACCCCCTCCTGCATCCTATTCGGCCATGGCCTTATATATTATTATATATAATTAGCCCTTAATAAGCACTTAATTACTGCAAAAAAGATGGAATGTGGCGCAAAACCAGGAAGGAAAAACCTCAAGCCCCCTTGCATTCCTTGAATCAGGGCGGCTGGTGTTCCATAAATAATTAAAACGTTCCTTGTATTTTTCTATAGTCCCTTCGTCCGTGATAATAAGCAGGTTTTCTTCATTCCTTTCTTCTGCCGTTAATGTCCAGTTAAAAGATCCTGTGATCAACGATTTCCCGTCGATAATGGCAAATTTATTGTGCATGAGACCGAATCCCAGATGATACCGGATCTCAACCCCTTGTTTGACAAGATACCCGCTTTTGGAAGCAGATTCTATCTCCTGGCCCTGGTCTAAAACAATCCTTATCC
>CAZABZ010000064.1:0-6230 GCA_964483535.1 uncultured Planctomycetales bacterium
GTTGTTTTGGTCACCGCTTGTATGGCTAAAAAACCCAGAGAAGGGATTGATTTCTTCCCTTTGACGGTTGAATATCAGGAAAAAACTTATTCCGCTGGCAGGATCCCGGGCGGTTTCTTTAAACGCGAAGGCCGTTCGACAGAGCGCGAAATTTTAGTCTCCCGTTTGATCGACCGTTCGGTACGTCCATTGTTTCCGGCCGGCTGTCTTAATGAAGTGCAGATTGTGGCCTCTGTGTTAAGCCATGACGGGGAAAACGACCCGGATATTTTGGCGATGATCGGCGCTTCCGCGGCTTTAATGGTTTCGGACATCCCTTATGACGGCCCTATTGGCGCCGCAAGGGTGTGTCTGATCGACGGAGAATTGGCGGTCAATCCATCCTTTGCCCAGCGTAAAGAAAAAAATATCATGGATTTGGTGGTGGCAGGCTGGGGAGACGGCATCATCATGATCGAAGGCGAAGCCGATGAGGTCCCCGAAGCTCGTGTCTTGGAAGGTTTGAAAATGGCTTTAAAGCATTTGCAGGCTTCCAAAGATGCCCAGGTGCAGTTGGCCAAACAGATTGGAAAGCCTAAGGCCCATATTCCACTGAAAGAAGTTAATCCGGCATTTGTCGCCCATGTGCGTCAATTGGCCTTAGCTTCTTTGAATGAAACGTATACGAAAATCGCGGACAAACAAAAACGCGAAAACGCGGTCAATGCTTTATTTGAAAAATTGACCGGGGATTTAAGCGCGTATGCCGAATTTAATACTAAGGACAATGAAATTACCGCGTCCGATGTGGTTGCCCAATTTGAAGCCCTGCAATATGAAGTCATCCGTAACAATGTTTTTGATAAAGGTATCCGTGCCGACGGCCGCGGTTTAAAAGACATTCGTCAGCTTGATTGTGAAGTCAGTGTCTTGCCGCGCACGCATGGTTCAGCGTTGTTCACCCGCGGGCAAACCCAAAGTTTAGGGATTGTCACGCTCGGCACCAAGGACGATGAGCAATTAGTTGAAGGTCTGGAAGAAACAAGTTACAAGACCTTTATGCTGCATTATAATTTCCCTTCTTTTAGCGTGGGTGAAACCAAACCTATGCGCGGTCCAGGCCGTCGTGAAATCGGCCATGGCGCATTGGCTAAAAAGGCCATTAAAGCGGTCCTTCCTTCGAAAGATGAATTTCCCTACACCATTCGGGTGGTTTCTGAAATTTTAGAGTCCAACGGGTCCTCATCCATGGCCTCGGTGTGTTCCGGATGTTTGGCGCTGATGGATGCCGGTGTTCCTATTAAAGCTCCGGTGGCCGGTATTTCCATCGGGCTTATATCCGATGAGAAACGCACGGTTTTGATCACCGACATTATGGGCCTGGAAGACCATTTTGGGGACATGGATTTCAAAGTGGCGGGTTCCCGCTCGGGTGTTAATGCCATTCAGTTGGACCTTAAGATCAAGAAATTGTCCATCGATCTTTTAGAAAAGGCAGTGCTGCAGGCTAAGGATGCCCGCATGCTCATTTTAGATAAAATGCATTCTGTGATGCCTTCTGTGCGCGCGGAATTATCGCCTTACGCGCCTCGTATCATCACCTTGCAGATACCGCAGGACAAGATCGGTGAGATCATAGGGCCGGGCGGCAAGAACATCCGCAGGATGATCGAGGAGAGCGGCGTTTCTTCCATTGATATTGAAGAAGACGGCAAGGTGATTGTGGCGTCTCCTGATAAAGACGCATTGGACAAAGCTGTTGGCATGATACAGGCTTTGACCGAAGAACCGGAAGTTGGTAAAATTTATGAAGCGACCGTGAAGAGGATCATGAATTTCGGTGCTTTTGTTGAATTTATACCGGGACGTGAAGGGTTGGTCCATGTTTCCGAGCTCGCTAATAAGTTCGTTAAAGATGTTAACGAGGTCATCAAGGTCGGCGATAAATTTAAAGTCAAGCTCATGGAAAAAGACGAGATGGGCCGTTTTAACCTGAGCAAGAAACAAGCCGAATGAATTAATGAAGCTTGAACATCTCAATGAGATCAAGGGCATTGTGGTCCTGGCCTTAAGCCTCATTCTTTTGGCCAGCCTTGTGTCTTTTACCCCGACGGATCTCACTTGGTTTACTTCCAAACCGAATCTCCACCCTCAAAATTGGATCGGGATTGTCGGCGCTTATACTGCCGGCATCCTTTTTTTCCTGGTAGGCTTAAGCGCTTATTTTTTGGTGGGGATCGGCGTATTTTTCAGCTGGAACAAATTCACCTCCCGCGATTTACCCTTCAACTTTTTTAAATTCTTAAGCATCCTGACTTTATTTACCGTTACGGCCGGCTTGTTTAGTTTTTTTTCAGGGAAGGGCGGGGCCAGTTTTATCGGCGGGGGGATCATTGGCGTTGTTTTTAGCGGTTTTTTGGTCGGGTATTTTCAGCCTTTGGGGGCCTTGATCATCTTGCTTACTTTAGGCGCGTTGGCCCTGGTTGTGACAGGTGAGTTTTTAGTATCGCCTTTTTTTATATGGCTTGGGAAGGGTATTGTGCAGGCGTTTCAAAGAATTTTTAAGGGTGTGTCTATACCTATCCCTAAAAAAGAGAAATTTAGAAGCACGGTGTTGCCACAAGCTGCGGAAGCTAAAGGAAGAGATTCTTCGGTCGCTACGCTCCCTCAGAATGACAATAAAAATTTAGTTAAACCCGCACCCGCAGCAGTGAAGCCCAATATTCATATTGTAGCCGCCCCGAAAACAAAAGAGGATGGGCGAAGCGAAAGCGTTGCGCCTGATGCGCCCAAGGTCGTTAAAACGATAGGGGAATATCACTTGCCCGGTGTGGACCTGCTTAAAGACCCGCCGATCGTCTCGGACAGTAAAATCCAGGAAAGGCTCATGAACGAGGCAAAAATCCTGGAAGAAACCTTGAGCGATTTTGGGGTCAATGTCAAAGTGGCGGATATTGAACGGGGGCCTGTGATTACCCGTTATGAATTGCAGCCGGCCCCTGGAGTGAAGATCCAGAGCATCGCCAGTTTGGCTGACGATTTGGCGCTTGCTCTAAGCGCGTCGGCCGTACGTATTTTAGCGCCCATTCCCGGTAAAAACCGGGTTGGCATTGAAGTCCCTAACGGTGCCACAGCCTCGGTATTTTTAAAAGATGTCCTGACCCAAAAGAGTTTGTACCATGTAGACTCAAAATTAAATTTGGCTATCGGCAAAGACACTTCCGGCAAAGCGATCATGTCGGATCTGGCAGACATGCCGCATTTACTGATAGCAGGGACAACAGGTTCGGGTAAAACAGTTTGTTTAAACAGTTTGATCATGTCCATCCTGTTTAATGCTTCACCCTCGGAGGTCAAATTCATCATGATCGACCCCAAGATGGTGGAGCTGATCCCTTATAATGATCTGCCGCACCTGATGTGCCCTGTGATTACCGACGCTAAAAAAGTCAGTCCGGCGCTTAATTGGGTCGTGATGGAGATGGAATCCCGCTATAAATTATTTAATAAAGAAGCTGTGCGCAATATTAAAGGTTATCACGACAAGGGCTTTTCGATGCCTTATATTGTGGTGGTGGTTGACGAGCTGGCGGATTTGATGCAGGTTTCCGCCAAAACAGTCGAAGGGGCCATTACCCGTTTGGCGCAATTGGCGCGCGCCACGGGGATCCATTTGATATTGGCCACCCAGCGTCCGTCGGTGGATGTTATTACCGGGGTCATCAAGGCCAATTTCCCTTCCAGAATTTCTTTTAAAGTCGCTTCCAAGGTGGATTCGCGTACCGTGTTGGACGCCAATGGCGCCCAGACGCTATTGGGCAAGGGGGATTTCCTTTTTATGAGGACAGGTGAACCCAAACCCACCCGAGGGCAATGCTGTTTCGTGTCTGATGAGGAAATTAACAGGGTCATTGATTTTATTAAAAAACAGGGCCAGCCGGAGTATAATGAAAACGTTCTTAAGCCTGTGGCCTCTGCCGGTATAGGGGCCATGGACGAAAAAGATGAAATGTATGATGAGGCCGTGCGTGTGGTGATTGAAACCAACCAGGCTTCGGTGACGATATTACAACGCCGTCTGCGTTTGGGTTATAGCAGGGCGGCGCGGTTGGTCGATATGATGGAGCAAAACGGGATCGTGGGGCCTTACGCGGGCAGTAAAGGCAGAGAGATCCTGGTAGACCGTGAAAAATGGCTTTTAGAGAATATGGGAGACCCCAAGAGCAATGGCGACGACGGACAGCAACAACAATAAGCCTTCTATTTTAAAAGATACGCGTGAAGCCAAGGGAATGACCCTTGAGATCGTGCACGAGGCCACCAAAATCCCCATGGACGTTCTTCGGGCCATTGAAGAAGGCTATTCCGTGCGCATTTTGTCGCCCTTTTATTACCGCGGTTTTATCAAAATTTACGCGGAATTTTTAGGTTTGGATGTAGGGGAAATGTATAAGCAGTACGGCCTTGATCAGCCGCCCGTAAAGCCCGCGCCTTCCCCAACGGTATCGGTCAAGTCCAGCCGAAAGGTGGTGGCAGCGCCACCGCAGCCCAATGTGTTTTTAGAAAAAATACAAGAGCGGTCTGCTTTGGTTTTTAAACCTAGAACTTTCAAGTTCATTCTTAAAGTTATTGGATTTTTATTGGTATTTCTTTTGTTTTTCAAGATGGTGGGGTGTGTGGCCTCGCATATGCATAAAAAAGGGACACCTCCCCAAAAACAAACAGTCCAGAAAATCAATCATGAGTCCGTCCAGGCCCAAAGCGTGGATAACAAAGTCCAATTAGCGGTCAGGGCATCTAAAGATACTTGGATCCGGGTCAAGGCGGATGATAAGGTGGTATTTGAAACGATTTTAAGCAAAGGTTCCATGGAAAGCTGGAGCGCGAATAGTCGTATTGAATTGTCAGGCAAGGACCTTGAGCTATTAAACATGGAAGTCAATAACCGGCAAATTGGTTTTTTGGGTGGCGGTGATCGCAGGATCAGGAAAGTATTGATTACTCAGCAAGGATTGACGGTGAAGAAGTGAAAACCACTCAAGATTTTCAGAAAGAGCGCTTGAGCGCCGGCCAGAAGGTCGGCGTTATTAATTTAGGTTGTGTCCGTAATTTGGTGGACGCGCAGATGATGCTGGGACGCCTGAAGAAGAATGGCCACCGCATTGTGGATGCCAAAGAGGCGCAGACGGTGATCGTCAACACCTGTTCCTTTATCGAAGAGGCGCGCAAAGAATCGATTGATACCATCCTTGATCTCATTGAACTTAAAAGAAAAGGCAAGATCAAAAAAGTGATTGTCGCCGGATGCTTGGCCCAGCGCTACGGCAGGGATTTGGCCAAAGAATTCTCCGCGGTTGACGCTTTTGTCGGGACGCCCACCCTTAACCGCCAAGAGACCCCGACGCAGTTGCAGTTAACGCCCCAACATTTTGCTTATGTCAAAATTTGTGAAAGCTGTTTTAATGTTTGTTCGTTTTGCGCTATACCCAACATCAAGGGTAAATTTATCTCACGCACCATTGAATCCATTGTTAAAGAGGTCAGGGAATTAGATGCTCGAGGTGTTAAAGAAATTAATATCATCGGCCAGGACATTACGGCCTATGGCATGGATATTTATCGTCAGAAATCTTTAGCGCGTCTTTTAAAAGAGCTTGTTGGAGCCATTAAGAATATTGAGTGGATACGCCTCTTATACGCGTTTCCTTCCCATGTGACTGACGATCTTATTGATCTGATGACCCGGGAGCCCAAAATTTGCAAATACATCGACATGCCTTTACAGCATATCAGTGACCATATCCTGCTCGAGCAAAATCGTAATATCACCGCTCGACAGACAGTTGAATTAATTCAAAAGATCCGTAAGGCCATGCCGCAGGGATTTCTGCGTACGACTTTTATCACAGGCCTTCCGGGAGAAACACAGGAAGATTTTGAGCAATTGAGGGCTTTTGTCAGGGACTTTCGTTTTGAAAGGGCCGGTGTTTTCGTATATTCAAAAGAAGAAGGGACCCCGGCCGCGAGGATGAAAGGGCAAGTGCCGGAAAAAACCAAGAAAGCCCGCATGGACACCTTGATGCGGGACCAGCAGATCATTTCCAAGGAAATCCAGCAGTCTTTGGTGGGGCGCACATTAAAAGTATTAATTGAAGAAGAGGAAAAAGAATCTAAGGATGACAACGGTAAAACCTATATCGGCCGCAGTGAATATGATGCTCCTGATGTGGATGGGGTGGTGTATGTGCGTT
>CAZABZ010000065.1:0-6228 GCA_964483535.1 uncultured Planctomycetales bacterium
AAAAGATCGACGATGGAAGGCTTGACCATGGCCCGGTAAATATGGGAACCGTCTTTTAACTCAGGAATATTGCTACTCGCCAGGGCCAATCGGGAAATAAAACCTTCTTCCAGGTTAACACCGGCGGCATCCTTGGCCAGTTGGATGACACGCGCGGCATATTTAAGGACCTGCACCGTCTCAAGGCCGGAAACCTCGTTAAAAAACCAACCGCAGGACGTGTACATCAGCATGGCATTCGTCTGCATTTCCAAAAGCTTGAGGATCTTTATTTTTTCATCTTCTTTAAGGGGCCGGCCGGTGACGTTTTGTAAAAAACGTTCCATGTTCTCTTCACTGCGGTCCAAAATAACGTCAATGTATTTATCGCGGGTGCCCCAGGGGTCATTGGTAAAAACAGCCATCTGATTTTCATACAAGGGGCTTATCTGATCGCGCAGCCAATCTAAAGACTGCCGCAGGGGAGCTCGCCACTTTTGGTTCCATCCCGCTTGACCGCCGGTTGAACAGCCGCAATCCGAACGCCAACGCTCAATCCCATGCACACAGCTCCAGGACGAATTTTCCACAATTTCCACCTCTTGTGTCGGTGGGAATTTCTCCAGGAATTGACCATAAACGGCCAATTTTGCCAGACGATTGTTTTCAATGTAATGCAGGCAATACGCCAGGGCCATATCGCCGAATTTATGGTGATGGCCGTAGGTCTCTCCGTCGGTGGCAATACTGACGATTTGGGCATTGGGATTGCTCCTGTTAAAATCATTCGTCAGCCGCCTGGCAAAGTGTTCACCATTATTAAGAAGGCCTTCAAAAGCAACTCCCAGGGCGATCGGCCCGTCATAAAAGAAAATACTAATTTGCCGGCCGGACGGCAGATAACAGCGATAAGGCACGCGTGGGTCAACCTTGGCAGAAGCCACATCTTGCCACAGCGTTTCCTGAGGGGACTGCTTGATACGTTTGGCCTGATGGGGCGCTAAAACCGTAAACTTGATCCCCTGCTCGGCCATTAAATCCAATGATTCCAGATCAACCGCGGTCTCAGCCAGCCACATACCTTCAGGTTTTCGCTTAAATCTCGATTCAAAATCTTTAATACCCCAGATAATTTGCGTCCGCTTATCTTTTGTATTGGCCAGAGGCATGATCATATGATTATAAACTTGGGCCATCGCGCTGCCGTGTCCGGAAAAATGTTGCTGGCTTAAACGGTCAGCTTCCAGAACAGCCGCGTAAATTTCAGGGTCTTTGTCTTGCATCCACGACAAAAGGGTGGGGCCGAAATTAAAACTGATTTTGGAATAATTATTAACGATATCAACGATACGGCGGTTACTGTTTAAAATACGCGCGGCCGCGTTGCGGGCATAGCATTCCGCGGTCACCTTCTCATTCCAGTCATGATAAGGATAGGCTGAATCCTGCACTTCTACTTCATCCAGCCACGGATTTTCACGCGGAGGCTGATAAAAATGGCCGTGAATACAAATAAATTTGTTCAAATCACTCCCCCTACCTTTGGGCCTTCTCGTTCATGTTGTAAACCTGCGAGTTAAAAGCGCGCAATTCCCCTTCCACCAGAGCAACAAAGGTGCGGCGGTTTTTCACGGTATAGTCGATTTTGTCCTCGCGGGCGAGCCACCCTAAAGCCTGAAAAACCAATTCATCTTTCTCTTTAAGAGACTTGGCCAATCGACCGACATTGGTTTGCCCGTTTTGGCCTAAAAATCGCCATGCCTTTCCTGCTGTTTCAATCACCTTTTCTTTCATAAGCTCAACTCCTTCTTTAGCATTACTATCTCAAATGATTACCCAGAGACGTGGCGTTTCCTTAAATGTCCATATTAGAAAAACGGCCTTATTTATTAAGATATTTTTAACATTTTAATATTAAGACACCTGGCCGTCAATATATCAGAATTTTATCTCAGCCCAGCTGCTGTACTAGACGGACGGCGCCTAAAATAACAGCGTCATCCCCTAGTTTCGAAGAAAGGATTTGGCAGGTATTAAATTTCTTAAAAAAGGGGTCCGCGTTAATTTCCTTAATCACCATAGGCAGGACAAAATTGCCGCAAGCTTTAATCACTCCTCCACCCAAAATAATGGCTTGAGGATTAAACGTATGATTTAAAGAAACCGCCGCCTTGCCCAAGGCCATGGCGGCTTTTGTCATGACCGTTTTGACCACCGCGTCATTTTTATTCAAAGCTTCTTTTAAAATCCGGCTTTTAATCATCTCTAATTTCCCGTCATTAAGCTTTGTGATGATTGTCTTTCGTCCGGATTTGACAGCCAAACGGATATCGCGTTCAATGGCCCAACGGCTGACCAATGCTTCCAGGCACCCGTGATTACCGCAATGGCACAGCGGACCATCCATGCTCACGATCATATGGCCTAACTCCGTGGCCGCGCCCTGGGCGCCTAAAAGTAATTGACCATCGCTGATAACTGCCCCGCCCACACCGGTCCCCAGGAAAATACCGACGACATGCGACAGCCCATGGGCCGCGCCTGCCCAGGCCTCTCCTAAGAGCCCTGCGTTGACATCATTGGCCATGGCCACTTTTTTATGAAATTTTCGCTTTAAAAAAGCACTGAGAGGAAACCCTGTAAGGGCGATATTAGGGGCCGCCAAAATATGGTGATTACGGGTATCCACAATACCGGGAACGCCAACACCTATGCCTTTAATGTCCGATGGTTTCATTCCCCTGCCGTGCATCAACTCATCAATGGCATCGGTCACGCAAGTATAAATATCTCTAGGTTTGACTTTTTTAGGAGTGGATGTCTTGGTGCGGGTCAAGATTTTACCCGAGGCTGAAACCAAAGCCCCGGCGATTTTAGTGCCGCCTATGTCTACGCCGATGTAGTAGTTCATTATATACGTCGGTCACCCGATGATATGCAAATTATCTCGTATAGTGGTTAATAAAATATTCCTGAACGTCAAAAATCTCGCCTTCTTTTTTAACGCGGCCGTAGGTACGATCGCTCTTTAAAACCCTGGCTTTGCGGGTATCTTTTAAATAGCTATCCAGAATAAACTGCACATGACTTTTGATCTCAGGCTTGGTAATCTCAAACAAAAGTTCAATACGACGATCGAAATTCCGCGTCATCCAGTCCGCGGAGGACAAAAATACACGCCCGTTACCGTTATTGTTAAAATAAAAAATGCGTGAATGCTCCAGGAAACGGCCCACGATACTGCGCACTTCAATGTTTTCGCTTAACCCCTCCAACCCCGGCACCAAAGAACAGATGCCGCGCACGATCATCCTGATTTTTACACCCGCCTGGGAAGCCGCGTACAATTTCTCAATAATCTGAGTATCTTCCAGGGCGTTCATTTTGACAATGATCAAGCCGTTCTTATGCTCCCGCTGGGCTTCGATTTCCTTGTCGATCAGATCAGAAAAATACTTGCGCAGATCGTGCGGGGAAGAGATGACCCTCTTCCAGGGGCTGGGCAGGGAATAGCCGGTGATGACATTAAACATGTCCGCGATATCGCGGGCAAAATCATCATTGGCCGTAAAAAACCCGATGTCCGTGTAAACGTTGGCTGTTTTTTCATTATAATTCCCCGTCGATAAATGAACATAACGGCGGATGCGGCCTTCTTCCTTACGCACGATCAAGGTCATTTTTGAATGGATCTTCAAGCCAGCGATCCCGTAGATCACATGACATCCTGCCTGCTCTAATTCGCGCGACCATTGAATATTTTTCTCTTCTTCAAACCGGGCTTTGATCTCAACAACCACCGTGACCTGCTTGCGGTTTTTAGCCGCTTTCATCAAGGCCTTGATAATGGCTGAATCCTCATTGGTGCGGTAAAGCGTCATCTTGATGGCTAAAACATCCGGGTCATGGGCCGCGGTGGCGATGAGGTCGCAGGTTGGCATAAAAGACTGGAATGGCACATGGATAATAAAATCCTCATCTTTAATTTTATCGAAAATATTGTCATAAACAGATTTAACGGACGTGAAACTGGGATAACGCAGCTGCGGTTTATCCGTCAAGGCAGACAAATCATAAAGAAAAGTCAAATCCAAATCCGAGGACGTAAACACCACTTCTTCTTTAGGAAAATCAATCCCGTTACACAAAACCTCCAAAAGCTCGGGGCTCGTCCCCTCTTGCATCTGCAAATACACCGCCTTGGCGCTCGGGCGTTTTTTCAATTCTTTCTCCAGGGCTTTAAGCAGATCAGGCGCAAAACCTTCATCAACTTCCAGCTCACTGTCGCGCAAGACCCTGAAAAGCGAAGCGTCCTGGATCTTATAACCTTTAAAGAATTTCTCTAAATTTTCTTTGATCAGGTAATCGGTCAACACATACACCGATTCCTCACCTTCGGCCGGGACTTTCAACAAACGGGGCACGGATTTCGGGATGGGAATAATAGCCAGATGGTTTTTTTCAGAACGGATAATATTGACCGCAAAAGCAATGGTGCCCGAGGGCAGCATCGGAAAAGGATGGCCGCCGTCCACTGCCATGGGCGTAATAATAGGATACAGGGTGGTATCAAAAAAACGCTGTACGTATTTTTTCTGTTCGGGGTTGAGATTTTCGGGTTTTTTGATAAAGATCTTCTCGGCTTCCAGGGCGTCCTTGACAGGCCCTTGATAGACCTCATAAAATTTCTTCACCAGTTCATCTGTGCGTGTTTTGATTTCCGCGAAAAGTTCCTGAGGATAAAACCCGAATTGGTCGCGTTTATTGTAACCGGAAGACAAAAGTTTCTGGGCGCCTGACATCCTGACCATGAGGAACTCATCAAGATTACCGGTAAAAATGGCCAGAAATTTGATGCGCTCTAAAAGCGGATTGCGTTCGTCGGCGGCTTCTTCCAAGACCCGGCGGTTGAATTCCAGCCAACTTAAATCCCTATGAATAAATTTCTCTTTAGTATCCATCTTCCCTAATCCTGCGTCTTTACAGTCAATGTCAGCTTATTACCCGTAATTTCCTCGAATAGCTCTTTCTTTTCCAGAAAGTTTTCTTTTTCTAAAAGAAAATTTTCATGCGTATAGGCCACGATGGTCGCGTCCCCCGCGGCATTAAATTTAACTTCTATTTTTTTGACCTTTTGCTTATGCGAACGGTCCAAAGAATTGGTAACACGCAAAATAGCGCTTAATTTCTGTACTAAAATCTGCTCCGGCGATGCCAGGGAATTATACAACAAATGGGATTTTAAAGGCGCCGAGCGTCTATGATAGCGGGCAATACAGGCGATGAGATTGATCTCGTGCTCGGTCAGCCTGAATAAATTCAAGGAGCTGATGATATATTCGCTGTGCTTGTGGTGCGACCGGTTATTGACAAACATCCCGATATCGTGCAGATAAGAAGCCAAAAGAAGATACAAACGGTCTTTTTCTTCCAGGCCCAAAATGTCCCTGAAGGCCCCAAAAAACTGGTCCGTCAAAGAAGCCACGTGTTGAAGATGGTTTAAATCCATGCCGTATTTACGGCAAAGAAAATGCGCCACCGACACCAGCTGGCTTAACTTATTGTCGTCTTCCGCCATGTCGAATTTAAACAGCAAATGCGCCAGGATAGCTTCGGACAAGGAGGCCTCGAGAATGTAGATATACTCATTTTTATTCAATTTGAACAAAGTGTTTAGGATGATGGCAAATCCTGTGATGGTCGAAGCAATGTCCGCCGGAACATTATAGGTATTGGCAATCTCCTCAACATTCATTTGCCTTAAACGCGCCAGCAATTCCTGGGCTTCACTGGCTTTGAATTTGAAAAAATCCGAGTCGCGGCGTTTATTGGGCAGCACATTTTGGATAAAAACCGAATAATTCTCATCAATGAGGATAATATCGTCAATGCTCAAATTAGTGTTATTTTTCCTAAGGGAAAAAATCTCATTCTCGATATACTCCTCGGTGGCTTCATGCACTTCCTGCAGGGAGCCATCCAGGCTTTCCATGAATTGTAATAAGCGCAACGTCCCTATGGGAAAACCGATGTTCATCAGGGTGAGACCCTTTTCCATGACTGAAACATCCAAAGCGCCGGCGCCTAATTCCGCGATCAAAAGGTTTTTCTTGTCCACCGGATAGGTTTTCTTTAATTTATGGCTGAGGAAATAATCGATGTAATAAACCACATCACCCGCGTTTAAAACATCAATCTTAAAACCGGTTTTGCGCAGGACCGTATCAAGGAAAATATCGCGGTTACGCG
>CAZABZ010000066.1:0-6133 GCA_964483535.1 uncultured Planctomycetales bacterium
CTGTATCTTTAATCCTTGTGATGGTAGGCATCGGCATTGCCGTCAAAAGCGTCCTTGAGATCATGCAGCCTCACCACACCCCGGCATTTTTTACCCTGATCGTCCTGGTGGTGGTCATCATCGTCAAAGAAATCCTCTTTAGGCTCTTATTCTCGGTCGGGAAATCCGTCAATAGCCTGTCGCTCACGACAGAGGCCTGGCACCACCGCTCAGATGCTTTGACATCCGTGGCTGCCTTTATCGGCATATCCATTGCTATTATAGGCGGCAAGGGTTATGAAAGCGCGGATGATTGGGCGGCCCTGGCAGCCAGCGGGATCATCATGTTTAACGGCATCAACATGCTCAGGCATGCCGTCAAAGAAATTATGGATTATGCCCCCAACCCTGAAACCGAAGAAACCATCCGCAGCATAGCCGGACGAGTAGCGGGAGTTGCTGCTATTGAAAAATGCCGTGTGCGCAAAAGCGGGCTGACCTTATTCGTGGATATTCATGTGGAAGTCAACGGTGATATGCAAGTCCGCAAAGCCCATGCTATCGCCCATGACGTCAAAGACGCGCTCACCACATCTTCTTTGGGCATAGCTGATGTGTTAGTGCATATTGAACCCGCCAAATCAAATTAGCCTATTTAACCGCAGGAGCGCTAACGGGACAAAACCTCTCACCACCCATAGGGGGATGGCAATGGGATTTTGCAAACCACGTGCCGGCGGCAAAAATAAAAGCGCCAAGTAAAAGACCGACGATCAATAGGGCTCCTTTACAGCAGCACCCGCCGGATGAACAGCAGCTTCCTTCTTTTTTTTCTTCGGACATAGACATCCTCCCATTATTATAATTTTTGTTATTATCCCACCTTTTTTGAAAAACGTCACCTTTTTTCAATTGCTTGCTTGGCAAAGGCGCGCTATGAATATTCCCTATTGCTTGCCCGGCAAACCTGAGCTATTATTGGAGCATGCTTTGGCTTAGGAAGATTGTTTTCTATATTCTCTCCCTGACATACCTGATTTTATGCCCCTTGATCGTCGCCCGTATGCTGGGGTTTGTTATCAATCCCCTGACGCATCGCTTGGTCAAGACCGGGTTGGTCTTCATTTCCACGAATCCGCCGGATGCAACCGTTACCATAGACGGCCGCATGGCCCATCAAAAAACACCAACGGTGATCAGGGATTTAACTCCGGGCAAACATTTTATCCGCATTGAACTTAGCGGTTATAACGATTGGGAGAGGAATATTCCCATCGTCGGCAAAAAAGCAACCGTCCTGGCCAACATCCTGCTCATTCCCGAAGAATGGCCCATTAAGCGAATTTCTAACCAGCCTTATCAAAACATCTTTCTTGCCGCTGATGGCATTTTGATCGCAACCAACCCCGTCCTTAAAAATATTGATGTTTTCTACACTTCTCAAGGCATGGGAAGGGGCCTCTTCTCCGAAAACTCCCTTTACGCGGCCGGGACTTTGGTACGCTTATTTAACGCGCCCAAAAGCCCGTTTATTTTACTGGAAGCAACGATCAAAGATAAAAATAAATTCTTATGGGTCAACTTAAAAGAAAATCCTCCCATCATCGAGGACATCAGCGATCTTTTTACCGAAATCCCAACCCTTATCGCCTGGGATAATTCTGACAATGAAAATATCTTCGCCTTTACCCCTAAGAATATTTACCGTATCAACATCAAGGAAAAAGCGATCTTCCGGCAGGATGCTGCCCGCTTGCCTAAGAGCTTGGGAACGCAACCTACGGGCAGGGTACATGAAAAATTGCTTATTAATGACAAAAATGACCTGCTCATCCGCCAAGGCGAGTGGATACGGATTTGCCCCAAAGAAAATTTTGGCAATCCCCAAATGTATGATATCGCTAAATCCCTGCCATCGACAAATATGTATTTTGAAGAAAAAAACGGAGAACTTTTTTATTTAGATGACAACACCGGTTTTTTATCCACAGCCCAAATTTTACCGTACCGTACTATATTGAATATCCCTATTCCCGAAGCCTTGAGGAATAAATGAGGTTGGCCTTATGAAATTCCATTACTCTAAAGAGAACCTGAAAAACGGCCAAGCCAGGCTGCAAAGATCCCTGGAAATCCTGCCCGGGGCTTGCAGCTGGAGTGTTTTGCTGGGGCTCATTTTCCTTTCATTCTTCTTTCCCTTTAGCGCGGCTATCCTTATTGTGGCTTTTTATCTGTCATGGATCATGAGGATTTTGTATTCCACCATTTTTTTGCTGCTTTCCTACCTGCAGTTAAACATTGAACGAAATACCGATTGGATGGGCCGTATCCACGGCATTGACAACTTACCCATTTATTTAAAAGACAACAGATCAAAAAAATTCGGGCGTCACTGGCGTCAACGCCTTTCGCACAAAATTCACCTGGCTCAATTGGATAAACTCATCGCCGGTAAAATCTTGCCGCCGGCATCCAGCGGCATTTATCATTTAGTCATCTTCCCGATTATCAAAGAAGGCCGGGATATCCTGGAACCTGCTATTGAAGCCATCAGCCGTCAAAATTTTCCTCTCAAGCAAATAGTCGTTGTCTTTGCCTTGGAAGAACGCGCCCTGCCGCCGGTCAAAGCGGCTGTATACGAACTGGAAAAGAAATATAAAAATGTCTTCTTTAACTGCGCCACCATCGTGCATCCGGCCGTAGTCCCGGGAGAAGCCCGTGTCAAAGGGGCTAATGCCACCTGCGCGGCCAAAGGGGCCGCGGCATTTTTTCAAAGCCATCAAATACCTTTTGAAAATGTGATTGTTTCCTGTTTTGACGCGGACACCGTTGTCAGCCCCAATTATTTTGCCTGCCTGAGCTATCACTTTATGGTCTACCCCGACCGTCTGCGTGCCAGTTTCCAGCCCATTCCGGTTTACCACAACAATATATGGCATGTGCCCGGCTTTGCCCGTGTCGTGGAAACAGGCTCTTCATTTTTTCAGTTAATCGAAGCCACCAACCCTGAAAAATTAGTCACCTTCTCCAGCCACAGCATGAGCTTCAAAGCCCTGGTTGACGTGGATTACTGGCCGGTCGACATGATCTCCGACGACTCAGCTATTTTCTGGAAAGCTTATATTCACTATGACGGTCAATACAAGGTGGTTCCCATGTATGTCACCTTGTCGATGGATATCGCTTCTGCGCATAACTGGTGGCAAACGGTCAAAAGCGTCTATAAACAAAAACAGCGCTGGGCTTGGGGAGTGGAAAATTTTCCGATCGTGATGCGGGCTTTTCTCAAATCCAAAAAAATTCCTTTATATGAAAGACTGCGTCTCGGTTTTAAACTTTTTGAAGGGCATCTTTCCTGGGCCACCTCAGGTTTTATTCTATCGATCATCGGCTGGCTTCCGGTCATTTTTGCCCGCCAGGTATTTGCCGCTTCCGTGGCTTATTACAATGTGCCCAATATCGCCAACACGATTTTTACCCTGGGATTTTTCGCGGTATGTATCTCCATAGTCCTCTCTTTGTCCCTCTTGCCCAAGACAAAAATACGGTACCGTTGGCTCTTAAAACTGGGGCATGCCTTTGAATGGATGATGGTGCCCTTCATCCTGGTTTTATTCAGCGCCCTGCCGGCTCTGCACGCCCAGACCCGCCTGATGTTAGGAAAATATTTGGAATTTTGGGTAACAGACAAGCATCGTAAAAAATAGTTTGAAGGGAAATTGATTTACCAGTCAACCGGGAAGTAATCTTTAAGAAATTTGCCGCACCAATGCTCGCCGGTATTTATGCCATGAAAAAAAGGATCGCAAACCCGGGCCGCCCCATCCACAATGTCCAAGGGCGGCTGAAAATCATGGTTTTCTTGCTTGCGTGTGGCCAAAGCAATAGGGTCCTCATCGGTAACCCATCCGGTATCCACGGCATTCATATAAATACCGTATTGCGCCAAATCACTGGCTGAGGTATGTGTCAGCATATTCAACGAGGCCTTAGCCATATTGGTATGCGGATGGCGATCGGTTTTAGTATAACGATGAAACTTCCCTTCCATGGCAGAAACGTTCACAATATGTTTTTTCCCGGTATTTTCCTTCTTCATCATGAGCACAAGTTTATTGCACAAGACAAACGGGGCTATGGCATTGACCAACTGAAGCTCGATCATCTCAGTGGTAGGGATCTCCCCAAGCTTCAATCTCCAACTATTCATTGTCCTCATATCCACTTGCTGAAAATCCGCGTCTAACTTTCCTTGCGGGAAAACTTGCGGGACCTGTAAGGCGCCAATGCCGGGCATTGTTCCATCCCAAGCCAATGCCGGAGCCAATACGTTGTTGCCAGATGTCCCACTGGACGCCAGCTTGGCTTTGCAAGTTTCAAAAGACTCAAGCAAAGGCTGGACGCTTGCCGGCAAATTTTTTGTCCCAAGCGATTCTTGGGCCATCAGGTGAGCATAAAAACCCGGCGGACGCCTGACCGTTTGCGCGGCATTATTGACAAGTAAGTCTAAACGGGTATATTTTTGTTCAATATAATTACAGAAAAGCTCAACACTTGGCGTATGCCTTAGGTCTAATCCATAAATATCCAGCCTCTGGCCCCAATTTTGGAAATCAGCTTCACGGCTATAGCGAAGGGCCGCATCAACAGGGAACCGTGTCGTGGCAATAACGTGTGCCCCGGCGCGTAACATCATCAGGGAAGCCTGATAGCCGATCTTTAAACGCGCTCCGGTAATCAGGGCGACTTGACCCTCCAGAGAAGCTGTCTGAAAACGTTTGGCATAATTAAACTCAGCGCAGGACGGGCACATGGCATCATAAAAAAAATGCACCTTGGTGAACAAGGACTTACAAATATAGCACGCGCGCGGATTTATCAATTCAAGTTCCTGGAAGGCCTCTTTTTTATCCGCGTGTAAAATGGCCTTGGGCGCCACAAACACAGCCTTCTGGCGCGCGGAGCGAATTCCCGTCGCTCTTCGTATCTTCCTCTCATGGTCATCAATCCGTTGTTTTTTGAGCCGGACCCTGTCCCGTTTTCTTTTTCGAATTTCATCCCGGTCAGGACGGGAAATTTCTCCCGAGGCCTTGAGAATCGCGATCCTTTGTTCATCCGACAGGTGGGCAAGCTCAGCGCTGTTTTTGACTAAATCATCCAGCAGGTCGATGCAACGTTGTATTTCTTCTGTAGAGTGCTTCGGTTCCATTTTAGGCGGGGTAATAAACCTTCAAGTGGGACTTCAAGGTGGCAACATCCACTTGGCCCGAAGCTGTGGGCTTATTAAGGAAGGTATAGGTGTACCGGCTCCCGGCGGCCGGAAGGACCAAACGCGATAGCATGCCCCAAGGGCCCAAAGACATGGTAATAATATTTTGCTTACGATGCCGGTGAGTAAAATGAATCATTGTCATCACATCCTCAAAGGAATTGGCCTTGGCCGCGATTTTAACAATATCGCCCCTCGCGCCCAACGACTTTTTAAGAATGGATCCCAAATCCCGCGGCATCCCCTGCAAATAATGGCTGGAAACAATGACCTTGACTTTAAGTGCGCGGGCCCTTGCCACCACTTGTTTTAATAAAGGCGAACTTAGCTCAATATCGATCATGTCCACTAAAGGCAAAGCAGCGGTGATGATTTGCCACTTCTTCTCATCGGAAAATATTTTTGCGGCACCCTCGTTTTTCTGATTACGCAGGGTCAATAATAAGGGGATTTTTAAAAGCTTACGTTGCTTGATTTGATCAATGATATGGGAAGGGTCTAATTTTCTAAACAGGTCCGCGCGCAGTTCAAGTAAACCAACGCCCAAATTCTTAATTTGGGCGTTGGTTTCCTGATCAGTAACAACAAGTACAATGTGTGAATCGATTTTTGACATTCTTTTTGACACAGACTTTTAGATGATCGCTTCCGCTTCTTTAGATGCCATGTCCAAAAACGACTTGATGCGGCGGGAACGCGTTGGATGACGCAGTTTTCGCAAAGCCTTGGATTCAATTTGGCGCACACGTTCGCGGGTGACGTTAAACTCCGCCCCCACTTCTTCCAAGGTACGGCTGGTCCCGTCCATGATCCCGAAACGCAATTCCAAAATCTTGCGTTCGCGGTCATCCAAGGTCGAAAGCACCGAGGTGATCTCTTCCTTGA
>CAZABZ010000067.1:0-6110 GCA_964483535.1 uncultured Planctomycetales bacterium
AAGGCGGCGCCGGTTCTAAAGTCGTCGGTAAAAGTTTCCGCATGGTACTTCCTAACTTGCAGCGCATTAAAATCATTTTAAACGGCACTGTGCAACGGGCCTTGGTCTGCACAAGCTGCATCCAAGCCAATAAAGTCAAAAAAGCTGCTTAATATCTTTGAGCATCAATTGGACGGTTGGGGCCTTGTTCCAGTCGTCGATGCTTAGGGTGTACGCCAAATCCACCTTACCCCCAAGTTTTACCATATCTTTAAAAGATCCCATACCAAAACCTACCGCGCTTATGGTCTTGACCCCATCGCTGACCCAAAATTTTATAGTGTCCTTACCTAACAACGCTGGCGGACTTTTGACTGTAAGCCCCCTCGAACAAAACACCGGTGCCGGATTGCCTTCGCCATAAGGCTCCAGGGAGCTGATGCTCTCCACCAAATCCAGGTCAATGACGCTCAACGCCAGCTCACAATCAATCTCCAAGGACGCAATGAACTTCTCCTGCGGCAATGCTGCTCGCGCAAAATCATTCATGGCTTGACGGAAAACTTCGATATTACCATGTTTTAACCGCAAACCCGCGGCACGCTTATGCCCTCCATAGTTTTCCAAAATCCCGGCACAACTAGTCAAAGCCTCATATAAATGAAACCCGTCAACGGAACGGGCTGAACCGGTCCCCATCCCATCTTCAACGGAAATAACCACTGTCGGACGGTAATATTTATCCACGATACGGCTGGCGACAATACCTAAAACCCCTTTATGCCAACCCTGCTTGTAAACAACAATAACGTCCTGGTCTTTAAATGATTCATCAGCTTCAATCATACTCAGGGCTTCTTCAACCACCTCACTCTGCATTTTCTGGCGGGTCAGATTATGCGCCTCCAGACTACAGGCCAAGGCATAAGCATCCTCGGGCTTTTCTGACAAAAGTAAATCCAAAGAAACCGCGGCCGAATCCATACGCCCCGCGGCGTTTAAACGAGGGCCTAAAATAAAACCTATATAATACGGTTTCATTTTTTTACCCGCGATTTTAGCCACTTTCAATAAAGCCTGAAGACCCGGCTTATTTGTCGTTTCAATAAACGGCAAGCCATTCTTAACAAAAATACGGTTCTCCCCGAGCAAAGGCACCACATCCGCCACTGTTCCCAGGGCCACCAAATCCAAATCTTCTAAAGGGATGTGCCCCAAAATCGCCTGCATTAATTTAGCCACCAACCCCACCGCGGATAAATTCTTAAAAGGATACCGGCAATCCGCGCGTTTAGGATTGATCACGGCCATCGCCTGTGGAAGCTTCTCCCCGTCAGGCTCATGATGATCGATAACAATGACATCGATACCGGCGGCATTAATGGCTTCTATGGGAAGAAATGCATTGATCCCGCAATCCACGGCGACAAGCAAATGTATCCCTTGAGATTTCGCGAATTGGGCTATCTCCTGGTTTAAACCATACCCTTCTTCCATGCGATGCGGAATATAATTAATTGCCTGTATCCCCAAATAATTGAACAGGCGGCGCAATAAAGCGCTGGAAGTCACCCCGTCCACGTCATAATCCCCGTAAATGAGGATTTTTTCAGATTCTTTTTGGGCCTGCTTAATACGGGCAACGGCACGGTCCATATCCGTCAGCAAAAAAGGATCATTCAAAGAAGCCATGTCAGCTGATAAAAATATTTTTGCTTCGGGTAAAGAGGTGATCTGACGATTAATTAAAAGCAGGGCGATGATGGGATGAATACCCAAAGCGTCGCTGATGTTTTTTTGCAGCTTCGGGTCTTGAGACTGGAGGATCCATCTGTTGGTCATTAAAACTCACATTTTCTGAGGGGCGGATACTCCAAGCAGTCTTAGGCCGTTACCTAGAACGACCCTGGTGGCTTCGATTAAAGCTAAACGCTCAACAGAAATTTCTTTATTCTCATCCAGCACCCGGCAAGAATCATAAAATTTATGAAACGCCGCGGCAACTTCCTGCAAATACCTGACCAGACTAAAAGGCTCCAGGGCCTTGGCGCACCCGATAAGTATATCAGGATAAAGACCGATCTTACGCATTAAATCCATCTCCTCCTGCTGCTGTAAATATTTCAAACCTTGGGTCTTGGGTGATGAATGAAACTCATCATGCGCTTTACGGATAATACTGTAAATGCGCGCGTGCGCGTATTGAATATAATACACCGGATTTTCAGGACTTTGCTTTTTGGCCAATTCCAGATCAAATTCCAAATGGGCGCCGGCCTGGCGCATTAAAAAGAAAAACCTGGCCGCGTCCCTGCCTACTTCGTCAATGACCTCGCGCAAACTAATAAACTCACCCCGACGGGTAGACATGGAAACTTCCTTGCCGTCCCTGTAAATAGTGGCTAATTGCACGATCAAAACATCCAAATCATCCGCCGATTTCCCCAAAGCGCTCGCCGCCGCCTTGATGCGAGGGATATAACCATGATGATCAGGCCCTAAAATATCGAGAATGCGCGTGAAACCTCGCGCAAATTTGTCCTTATGATACACTATGTCCGGGGTCAAATAAGTGTATTGCCCGTCACTTTTTCTGACCACCCGGTCTTTATCATCACCCCATAAGGTCGACTTAAACCACCAAGCTCCCTCGCTATCATAGATAAAACCTTTAGAACGCAAATCTTCCAAAACCTGCTCTATGGCGCGGGGCGTGGCAATTCTTGATTGATACGACCATATATCAAAATGAACGCCAAAATCTTCCAAATCTTTTTTGATCATATCCATCAAATACCCGACACCGAATTTTTTAAACACATCATCGGGTTGTCGGTCCAAATCCGCAGAGGTTTTAATGCCCTGACGGCCCATCAATTCCTGGGCCATCACGCGGATATAATCACCCTGATAACCATCTTCAAGAAAAGGCACGTCCTGGCCCAAAATCTGCTGGGCCCTCACCTTGATGGAAGCCCCCAGGATATTAATTTGATTGCCCTCATCATTAACGTAATATTCCCTTTTTGCGTTGAAACCGACGGCTTGAAGGATATTGACCAAAGTGTCCCCTACCGCGGCCTGACGGCCATGGGCGACCGTTAAAGGGCCCGTTGGATTAGCGCTCACGAATTCCAGACAGAATTTGTGGCCCGCGCCAAAAGAAGAACGGCCATAATTATCTTCCTGCGCAAAAACATCATATAAAACATTATAAAAACCATCAGCAGACAAATAAAAATTGATAAACCCCGGCGCTTTGATTTCAATTTTAGCTATCTGTTTATGAAGAGGGCTGGCATTCAAAAGTTCTTGGACGCGGGGCAGGATTTGCTGGGCAATGCTCAAAGGGCTTTTTTTAAGCAATCGGCTTAATTGTAAAGCGACATTGCAGGAAAACTCTCCATGCTGTTTATCAGCAGGCACATCAATAAGCACAGGAGGAACTGTCATGCCGTCAAATAATTTCAGGGATCCTTCAATAATATTTTGTAATTGACGGCGCGTATCGGAAAACATAAATACTCCGTAAAAAAGCCCCTTAAAGAAATTTTCCTCAAGGGGCTTGTGTCACTTAAACAAAAGGATTACTTTTTTTTACCACGGGCCTTGTATTCAATTTTAGCGGCGTCCTGCCAAAGATGTTCAAGGGCGTAAAATTCACGGGCCTGAGGTTCAAAAATATGAGCAACCACATCCCCCATATCCAACAAAACCCAAGCGCCATTTGCCTGCGAATACTCAAGACCCCTTAAGGTCTTTAAGCTGTGACTGAAATTGACCTCTATGCCTTCTTTTTTCAGCCCTTCTTCAATACCCTCGGCAATGGCTTTAGCTTGACGGTCGGATGTCCCTGTGGCGATGACAAAAAAGTCGCAAAAATTAACTAACTCGCGCATGTCTAGAATGACAATGTCCTGCGCTTTGGCGTCATCGGCAAATACAACTACCTTTTGGGCTAACGCTTTAGACTTTAAAACTTTCTTACGAATAAAATTTTTCCTTGGCGCTTACTTCTTTTTAAGTTTGGCAGCCTGGTCCTTGCTCAACACGCGCCAGCACTCATGCGTACCCTTAAGAGATTTGGCAACCGCGAAAAAGCGTCCGCCTTTTTCTTTGACTTGATAATCTTCACAATCAAATTTGGCTTTTGTCTTCACATCGTAAAAAGATAATTTCTCCATCCAGTCCTCCTGTTTATACTGTTGCTGATACACTAACTCTTTTAATACAACTTTACGCGACCGAAATCATTGGACCTTTTGATTAAGTGTGAGTCTAATAGATATTTTTTTCTTTGTCAATTCAAAAAACCCCAATCGCTATTCGGATTTCAGAGATCGACCCATCAAGTCTTTCATAGCATTCGCTGGAGACTTGTTTTCAAAGATGATCTTATAGACTTCCGTGACAATAGGCATGTCTATTTTTTTCTTTTGGGCCAGGCGATACACCCCGCGAACAGTCACAACACCTTCGGCCACGGCATCCATCCCGCCTAAGACATCCTTTACCTTTTGACCGCGCCCCAAAGCTTCCCCCACACTACGGTTACGGCTGTTAGGACTAAAGCAGGTGGTCACCAAATCCCCCATGCCCGCGAGCCCATAAAATGTTTCCCGACGGGCCCCAAGGACCATCCCCAGACGGGAGATCTCCCCAAGGCCACGGGTCAAGACCGCGGCCTTGGCATTGGTCCCAAGCTTTAAGCCATCACAAATCCCGCAAGCCAAAGCAATGACATTCTTAACACTGCCTCCAAATTCAACGCCGATAACATCCGTGTTTGTATAAATACGGAAGGTGTCTGAATTAAAAACTTTTTGAACGACAGCGGCTAATCTTTGGTCCTTGCAGGCCGCCACCGCGGTTGTAGGGACCCCCAAGGCAACCTCACCGGCAATGGTTGGCCCGGACAAAACCACTAAGGGGACTTTAGGTAAATACTCCTGAATAATCTCCGACATACGCTTAAAAGACTTTGGGTGTATGCCTTTGACAACGCTGACAAACACTTTGCCTTTATAGGGAGTGTTTTGGATTTTACTTAAAGTCCCGGTTAAATACTCTGAAGGTGTCGACAAAACAATCAAATCCCCAAAAGAAAGGACTTCATCAATATCAGAAGTTAATCGTACTTGCGGAGGGATTTTGATGCCGGGTAAGAATTTTTTATTTTCACGTGATTTTATGCTTTGGGCGATATTTTCAGGAAACGCCCCCCAAAGCATAACGGAATATTTTTGGCGCGCCAAATAAATGGCCAAGGTTGTCCCCCAACCTCCGTCGCCAATGATGCCGATTCTTTTAATGACAACACTATTTAGCGCCAAATGAAAATCTCCCTCCAGATTTCAAACATATAAGCCGCACCCCATTTTAAAACCTGTAATTTACGCTCTCCCCCTTCACGGGCAGGCTCATCGCCGGGAATATCGGTAACCCGTAATTTACGCTTGGCCGCGCGGATCGATAAAAGCGGCTCCCAGCTGATCTTTGTCCTGAATAATTTCTCTTCGAATGTGAAGCTCGAATCTTTATCCAAATCCAGGTCATAAATTAATTTTTTAGGATACGCCCTGTAAATGACCATGGCATCGGTATATTTAGAGCCATGCAGTAAATTAATGCACCCGGTAAATAGTCTGTTACCAAAAGCAGTCACTGCGTCATCGTCATAACTTTTTGCGCCCTGGGAGTAACGCGACACGATGACCATATCATAACCTTCTTTTATTTTTGCAAGACAGGCAGGAATAAGTTCCGGAATGGAATTACCGTCAGGGCTAAAGGTAAGGATGACGTCCCCTTTAATAAAAGGAAGCGCGTCCATGTAAGCGCCGCGAATGCCTGGGGTTTGCTGGATGACCACATCATAGCCCATTTCACGGGCAATGTCAGCGGTGCCATCCTTAGATTTACCGTCAACGATCAAAACCTGGTCCACCCATTCCTTTTTAATTTTGGGCATGACCGAACGCATACCAACAGCTTCATTTAAGGTAGGCACCAGCAAGGTTACCTTCATATGCGTCCTTTAAGTGAACTTCTTTTGGAGCGGGAGAACGGAATCGAACCGTCGTTACTAGCTTGGAAGGCTAGAGTTCTACCACTGAACTACTCCCGCAAAA
>CAZABZ010000068.1:0-6059 GCA_964483535.1 uncultured Planctomycetales bacterium
ACCTATTAAGCCAACAGTATCAGACACTCTGCGGCGCTATGACGGTCATGTTTGACGGCAAGGAACAAACGTTGCCTCAGATGGGCAAATATCTTTTGGAAAGAGACTCTTCTTTACGTGAACGCGCCTGGAAAGCCACAGCCCAGCGCCGCATAAAGGATAAAGAGAAAATTGAAGAAATTTTTGAAAGCATGTTTGGATTGCGTAATGCAATGGCCCATAATGCCGGTTTTTCTAATTTTATTGACTATCAGTTTAAGGCTTATCACCGTTTTGATTATAGCCCCCGGGATTGCAAGAAATATCATGAAACCGTTGAAAAATTGATTGTCCCCTTAAACGGAAAAATTTTAAGCAAACGCCGTCAACAGATGAAGCTAAAATCTCTGCGGCCATGGGACACGGTGGTAGATCCGTTTGGAGAAAAACCGTTAGCCCCTTTTAAAGACGCGCAAGAATTGATAAAAGCGACCGGATCTATTTTTAATAAATTGGACCGTGATTTCGGTCTCCAATTTCAAGAGATGAATAAACTGGGGCTCCTGGATTTAGCCAGCCGTAAAGGTAAAGCTCCCGGAGGGTATCAAAACACCTTAAGCGAGGCCCGCAAGCCGTTTATTTTTATGAACGCCGTGGGCATTGATGATGATGTGCGCACGTTATTGCATGAGGCGGGCCATGCTTTTCATGCTTTGGCCTGTGCCCATGAAGCGATTGTCGACTATCGTAATGCTCCCATGGAATTTTGTGAGGTAGCATCCATGGCCATGGAATTGATCGGCGGGGAGTATTTGAGCGAGTTTTATACTCCTTTCGACGTACGAAGGTCCAATCGTGAACATTTAGAAGGGATCATCCAAATCTTGGCCTGGGTCGCTAATATTGATGCTTTCCAGCATTGGCTTTATGAACATCCACGGCATTCTCTCGATGAACGCCGTCAGGCTTGGGTTACACTTTATGAACAATTCGGCGGCAAGTTTATCGACTGGAGTGATTTGACGGAAATAAAAGATAGGTTATGGCACAGGCAATTGCATATTTTTGAAGTACCATTTTATTATATTGAATATGGCATCGCCCAATTGGGCGCTTTGCAGGTGTGGCTCAATAACCGCCGCAATCCTAAGAAAGCTTTGGCAGATTATAAATATGGACTTTCTTTGGGCGGCTCCAGGCCTGTTAGGGAATTATACCGAGCGGCAGGCATCTCCTTTGATTTTTCTGAAGGGATGATCAAACCTTTAGTGGAGGCAGTCACCGAGGAGTGGGAGAAGTTAAGTGCGTAAACTTACTCATGAGGAAATTGTCAGCCGGCAGGTAAAAAGAGCAAATAGTCCAAGACTGCCATTGTGCGTGGTGCTCAATAATATCCGCAGTTTGCATAATGTGGGCACTATTTTTCGGACCGCGGACGGGGCAGGGGTTGAGAAAATTTGGCTCTGTGGCATTACCGGTTATCCGCCCCAGGGAGGCATTGCTAAAACAGCTTTGGGCGCGCAGGACCATGTCCCCTGGGAATTTCGTGAAGACGTTTTAGGTTTGATCAAAGAATTAAAAAATGAAGGATACCAGATTGTGCTTTTGGAGCAAATGCACGGCAGCGTTAGCCATGATGTGTTCAAGGCGAAATCCCGCGTTTGTTTGGTCGTGGGCAATGAGGTCGACGGGATCTCGGAAGCATTGCAATCTTTATCTGACGCGGCCATTGAAATTGAAATGGATGGGATTAAAAATTCTTTGAACGTTGCGGTGGCTTTTGGGATCGCGGTTTATCAACTTCGCGGTCAGCTTAAGGGCAAGCCGTTTGTATAAACCCTTTGTATAGAAGTTCTTGCAAAAAAAGGAAGCAGCGTTTAGAATAAAAACAAATGAATATTCGCTTGGGCAGTATGGACGCCAAAAAATTATTGCGTAACAAAAAGGTGATTGAGGAAATCAACCGGCATAAATGGTTGGAGAGCGAAATCGCCGGTTACGATATTGGTTTTGAAGCCGCGACCGAAGACTGGCTCAAGAAGCATGCCTCAGCATGGGTTACCTACCACTCAAATAAAGATAAGCAGAAGCGTCCTGCCAAGTGATTTCCTCTTCGCTTAAAAATATCAGTGAATTTCCGCGATCAATCCAGCCTGTCATTGCCGAATTCGTCAATAAACTTTTGAAGAATTTAGATGATAATGTCCGCTCGATCATTGTTTATGGTTCTGCGGCAGGAGTTAATTATAATCCGGGCGTTTCTAATATTAATATCGCCGTTATCATCAAGAATTTTGATTTTTCTGTTTTAAGTCAAAATCTTGACCTGGTTAAATCGGGCCGTAAGCATAAAATTGCCGTTCCTTTATTTTTAACCAAGGAGTATATACTGTCCGCTCTTGATGTTTTTCCTATAGAGTTTAGTGAGATCAAAGAACAGCATAAAGTTATTTTTGGAGAAGATATTTTTAAGGATTTGGACATTCCTCTTAAGGATGTGCGCCTGTTATGTGAAGGGCAAATTAAGGGTAAATTATTGCATTTGCGCCAGGCTTATTTGGATGTTGGATCAAATCCGGCCGTTTTAAAAAATCTTCTTTTAAGCGCTTTAAGTGATTTGGTCCCTGTTTTTCGTCAATTGATCATTTTAAAAGGACAAAAACCTATCGAGCAAAAAGCAGAGATGCTTGGGCAATTAGCCAAGATTTTTTCTCTAGACCCACAACCTTTTTTAGCTGTTTATCATGATAAAAATAAAAAGATTTTAATTTCATCCCATCAAGTAGAAGCCCATCTACAAAATTTTCTTAATCAATTGGAAAATTTGTCCCGCCATATGGATGCTTTATGAGATCCTTATTGTTTTCCTTCTTGTTATTGATTTTTAATTTTGTTCCTTTTAGTTTTGCTCAGTCTGGGGCAGGTCCCGCCACAGGAGGGGATGTTTCGTATCCAGCCACAAGCGGTTATGTGGTTGACCAGAGCGGCATCATTGATAGCGCTGCCCGCAGCCGAATAGAAGGGTGGATCCTTGAATTAAATCAAAAAACCACCGCCCAGGTCGCGGTTGTCACGGTGGATAGCACCGGGCCTTTGTCCATTGAAGAATATGCTGTTAATTTATTTCAGCGTTTGGGCATAGGCCAAAAGGGCAGAGACAATGGGGCTTTGCTTTTAGTTGCTTACAAAGACCGGCATATGCGCATTGAAGTAGGTTATGGTTTGGAGGGCGCGATCACTGATGCTTATAGCAGCCAAATTATCAATACGATCATGGCCCCTGAGTTTAAGGAAGGCCATTTTTCCGATGGCATTGAAAAAGGGACAGCAGCTATTGTCACCTTGATTGCTAAAGAGTATAATGTCACACTTACAGGCGTACCGCAGCCGGTTTATCAGGAGCAGGGGAGCGGTTCTTTTTGGTTCTTATTATTAATTATTTGTATTTTTATATCTTTCCTTTTTAGCCGCGGCGGGGGGATGTTTTTACCAATGATGTTTTTTTCCGGCGGGTATGGCAGAGGGGGTTTTGGCGGAGGAGGGTTTGGCGGCAGCGGAGGATTTAGCGGCGGATTTGGTGGTTTTGGCGGCGGCATGAGCGGAGGCGGGGGAGCCAGCGGCGGATGGTAGCGCGGGCAATGTCTGTTTCAGTATCAAAAGAATAGGAGATAAAATGAAAAAATTTTTGATTGCGTTAGGTGTCATTGTGGTTATTGTTTTTATAGCTTTTGGCTGGTATCAAAGCGGCTATAATCAGATGGTCAGTTTTGATCAGCAGGTTAAATCCAGTTGGGCCCAGGTGGAAAATCAATTGCAACGGCGTTTTGATTTAATCCCTAATTTAGTTAATACTGTTAAGGGATACGCCGCTCACGAAAAAGGAATTTTGGAAGAAGTGACCCGTTTGCGAAGCCAGTGGGGTCAGGCGGCCAATATCCCTGACAAGGTGGCAGCAGCCAACTCTTTGGGCGGGGCCTTATCACGGCTTTTAATGGTCAGTGAAAATTATCCTAATTTAAAAGCTGACCAAAGTTTTCTGGAATTACAAAGTCAGTTGGAAGGCACTGAGAATCGCATTGCCGTTGAGCGTATGCGCTATAATCAAGCAGTCCAGCAATTTAATTCGTATCAGCAAAGTTTATTCGGAAGTTTTTTTGCCGCAATGACCCATTTAACTCAACCAGCTGTTTATTTCAAAGCCCCCGAACAGGCCCAGCAAGCGCCGGTGGTGAAATTCTAAATAAAAAGGTGTCTGTATGTCTTCTTTAGAATTAAAAAAATTACCTAATTTCTCTGGCCGGCCCGGCCCTCTGTTACTCATCATTATGGACGGTGTGGGTATCGGCAAACAGGATGATAGCGACGGGGTGTTCTTGGCAAAAACCCCCTGCCTGGACGAACTTTTAAGAGGCAAACTCTATACGCAGCTTAAAGCCCACGGAACGGCCGTTGGCATGCCCAGTGATGATGATATGGGCAATTCCGAGGTTGGGCACAATGCGTTGGGGGCAGGGCGCGTGTTTGATCAGGGGGCCAAGCTTGTCGGGCGTTCCATTGAAAACGGTACCATTTTTGAGACCGAGATATGGAAAAAGTTAGTCGAAGGGGTGAGGGCTGATAATAAGATTTTTCATTTCATAGGCCTCTTATCCGATGGCAACGTGCATTCTCATATCGACCAATTGCTGGCCCTGGTGCGCCGTTGTGCCCAAGAAGGGGTGCGTCGGGTCTGTATCCATGTGCTTTTAGACGGCCGTGATGTTTATGAAAAATCAGCCCTTAGCTATATTGAAAAGACAGAAAATGCGCTTAAAGAAATCAATGCCTCCCACAAGAATTATGAATACCGCATCGCTTCCGGCGGAGGGCGTATGGTGACCACCATGGACCGCTACAACGCGGATTGGTCCGTTGTTGAGCGTGGCTGGAAGGCCCATGTATTAGGCCGGGGCCGTCGTTTTACTTGTGCCCGTGAAGCTGTTGAAACCTATTATAAGGAAGACCCCAAGATCACAGACCAGTATATGGATTCTTTTGTTATTGAAGACGACGGCTCCCCGGTTGGGACTATCGAAGACGGGGATTCAGTTGTCTTTTTTAATTTTCGAGGGGACCGCGCCATAGAATTATCCATGGCTTTTGATAATCATGATTTTGATAAATTTGACCGTGTTCGTGTTCCTGATGTGCTTTTTGCCGGCATGATGGAATATGATGGTGATTTGCATGTTCCGAAGAATTATTTAGTGTCCCCGCCGCAAATAGAGGGTCCGGTTGGCGCGTATCTGTGCGCCAATGGTGTTTCTTCTTTTGCTATTTCAGAAACTCAAAAATACGGGCATGTGACCTATTTTTGGAACGGCAATAAATCCGGTTATATTAATGAGCAATTGGAAGCCTATATGGAAATCCCGTCGGATAAGGTCCGTTTTGATCAGGCCCCTAAAATGAAAGCGTTTGAGGTTACCGATAAAACCATTGAGCTTCTTAAAAGCGGCCGATACAAATTCGGACGCCTTAACTTTGCTAACGGGGACATGGTTGGGCATACCGGTATCCCCGAGGCCATCATCATCGCTGTCGAAGCGGTGGATGAAAGTTTGTCCAAATTACTTCAGGTGCTGCGCGAATTAAACGGCATAGCCGTTGTTTTAGCGGACCACGGCAATGCCGATGAAATGTTCACGGTTAAAAATGGTAAAAAACAAATCAGCACCGCGCATTCCTTAAATCCTGTGCCTTGTGCTATTGTCGATCCGGGATATCAGGGTGAATACGAAATGGCGAATCTGCCCGGCCAGGGGCTGGCCAATGTGGCCGCCACCTTGTTAAATCTTTTAGGTTTTGAGGCGCCCAAAGAATACGCGCCTTCTTTAATCCGTTTTAAAGCATGACTAAGGCCCTGTTTAAAAAAGAGGTCGTAGAATCATTTGTGCGTTCCTCGGGTCCGGGCGGCCAAAATGTTAATAAGGTGGCCACCTGTGTGGTTCTTTTGCATAAACCAACCGGAATTATAGTCAAGTGCCAAAAATTTCGCACACAGTTCCTTAACCGTCAGCAAGCCTGGAAAATGTTGCGTG
>CAZABZ010000069.1:0-2162 GCA_964483535.1 uncultured Planctomycetales bacterium
TTTTACTCATATTGTTTATTTTAATATTTTTACCCATTCGTTGCCTTATGGGATTTATATAAAAATTAAAAGTACTCCGCAAAGAGATGATTACGCGGCATCTTGTTTGACTCAAGAGATCGCTCAATATGGCATCGATAGGCGCTATTTAGCCCAAGGCAATTGCGATACCGGAACTGTTCTGGTCCTTAAAATGATCAAAGGCCTTCCCGGTGATTCTTTTGTTGTGAAGGATGGATTTTTAGAATTAAATGGATATTCATACCCTATAATAGGGAAAGATTCTTCAGGAAGAACATTGAAGGTTTTTTATAAAGAGAAGGAAGGTGTATTAGAGAAGGGGAAATATATTTTATTAAGTGATTTTTCAAAAAATAGCTGGGATTCAAGGTACTGGGGGCCGGTGAGTATTCAATTTTTGTTAAAACCTTTATGGATATTTGAAAATATAAAAAATAAATGTTAAGCAGCCTTAAATATCCTATTCGCAGTTTAATCGGCGTCATTGCCGTCTTCTTGTCTGTTGTTGCTTCTATTTTATTAGTGTATCGAGCGGCAACTCAGGGCAGTGTATGGCATGTGGTGTCGTTTGCTATTTATGGTACGAGTTTAATTACTCTCTGGACGATAAGCACTCTTTATCATTCTTTAAATGTTTCCAGTGGGGCCAATCGGACGTTGGAACAGCTTGATCACGCGATGATTTATTTTTTGATCGCGGGGACCTATACGCCGATTTGTTTAATTGTTTTGCAAGGAGGTTGGGGATGGAGTTTATTCGGCATTAATTGGACCTTGGCCATTGCAGGCATAGTTTTAAAATTGGTCTTTCGTCAACCGGCAAGAGGGCTTATTATTTTGTTTTTTATTTTTTATCTTATTATGGGATGGCTTCTTGTCATAGCATGGTTTCCTTTATCTCATGCAATGCCTCAGGCAGGGATTTTTTGGCTTGTTTTAGGCGGGATTTTTTATACCGTCGGGGCAGGGGTTTTTAATTTGAGGCATTTTAATTTTCATCCCCGATTCGGGGCCCATGAGATGTGGCATCTTTTTGTGCTGGCAGGAAGTTTTTCTCACTTCTGGATGATGTTTAATTATGTGGTATATTTGAAGTAATCAAAGGGCTATATGAAGAGACTTTATTGTTTACTGCTGTTTTTTCTTTGGAGCATTAGTCCGGTTTTTGCCCAAGAGGTTTACCAGGCACACATCCATGTGCGGCTTGTCAGCGAACAAAACGCGGTTGTTCCCGAAAGGACATTTTGGGTGGGGCTTGATGTGATTCCGGATGATGGCTGGCATGTGTATTGGAAAAATCCAGGAGATGCCGGATTACCTCTCAGAATTAAGTGGCAATTACCATCGGGTATCAAGGCGGGTGATATTTATTGGCCATATCCCAAACGTATTAATGAAGGACCATTAACGAGTTTTGTGTATGAACATGAGGTTTTTTTATTAGTACCCATTACGGTTGATAAGAATTTTCAACCATCCAAAAATGTAAATCTTCATGCCAGGGTCACTTGGTTGGCTTGTAAAAGCGAGTGTATCCTTGGCCGTGCCGAATTAAATTTATCCCTGCCCGTGGAGACGAATATTTCAGGGATCACATTTAATAGTTTTAAAGCTCTTTTTGATCAAACGCGTCGGAATTTACCCTCCCATGAGGGTATTGATCATGCCGTCCAGACGGCGCCGGTACGGGTCCCCATTTTGGTTGCGTGTTTGTTCGCCTTGATCGGCGGGTTGATCCTTAATTTAATGCCCTGTGTGCTACCGGTCTTATCAATCAAGGTCCTTCATTTAGTTGAGCGTCATCCGGATAGAAAAATAGCCCTTAGACATTCATTAATTTACGCGTTGGGCATTTTGGTTTCAGTATGGGCATTGGCTTTGCTGCTTTTTATTTTAAAAGCCGCCGGCCAATTTGCCGGTTGGGGGTTCCAGTTTCAATCACCGGTCTTTGTCATTATCGTGGCCTTGATTTTATTTGTTTTTGCCCTTAATCTTTTTGGTGTTTTTGAATTTTCTTTTTTCGAGCTCCTGCGAGTGTCCGGTAAGAGGACGACGATCGGTGGCGTGCCAGCGAGTCGTCTGGGTTATCAGGCCAGTTTTATAAGCGGGGTCATCACGACGGTCGTGGCCAGCCCTTGCAC
>CAZABZ010000069.1:2262-6012 GCA_964483535.1 uncultured Planctomycetales bacterium
TTATTCTTCGACGGCGGTAAGTCAAGCGCGTCAGTCGGGGCAGGGGGTGTTTATAGATTTTACAGCCGGCTGGTGTATTAACTGCCAGGTCAATGACCGCCTGGTTTTGCAAAATCGTGAAGTGGTCAAGGCTTTTAAGGACAAAGGGATTATTCTTTTTAAAGCGGATTGGACTAAATATGATCCTGTCATTACCCAGGCCTTGGCTTCGTTTGGCAGGGACAGCGTTCCTTTTTATGTCTATTACCCGCCCCTGTCCGATACCCCCGTCATTTTGCCACAGCTTATAACGCCTAAAGTGATTTTGGATCGAGTTAAAGGGATCATTATTGAGAGGCCTAAATTATGGAAAAAATAACCAGCTTGCAAAATATTTTGATCAAAAAAGTCCAAGCCTTGCGCGAAGCCCGTGAGCGCCGCGAGCGAGGGGCGACTATTATCGACGGTGCGCGTGAGATCAAGCGTGCGTTTGAAGCCGGCATTATTTTAGATAAAGTTTTTTACGTTAAAGGTCAACAAGAAGCTTTGCTCAAACAATTATCGGCCAAGGGCATTGAGTCTGTTGAAGTGAGCGCCACGGTCTTAGAAAAGTTAGCCTACGGCCAACGCCATGAGGGGATTCTTGCTGTGGTTAAGACGCCTCTGCTGGCCTTAAAAGATTTAAAATTATCCAAAGATCCTTTGGTAGTGGTTTTAGAATCCCTGGAAAAACCCGGTAATTTGGGAGCTGTGTTGCGCACCTGCGACGGGGTGGGGGTTGAGGCTGTTTTAGTTTGTGATCCTAAAACCGATGTGTATAATCCTAATGTCATTCGCTCCAGCACGGGCGTCATTTTTAGTATTCCCGTTGTTTGCGCGACTTCTTCGGAGATATCCTCATTTTTAAAATCGAGGAAAATAAGAATTTGCGCGGCCCGGCCCGCGGCCCAAGAATTATATACCAAGACGGATTTTAAGGGCGCCTGGGCGTTGGTTTTAGGCAGTGAGGACCAAGGGCTATCTGATTTTTGGCTTTTGGCGGCAGACACGACGGTCAAAATCCCCATGAACGGCCTGGCAGACTCTTTGAATGTGTCTATCTCAGCCGCAATCATCCTTTACGAAGCCCTGCGGCAAAGGCAAAGTGTTTAATGCGCTTACAAGTTTTTTTATCACATAATGGTGTTTGCTCCCGTCGGGATGCGATGGATGTTATCCAGGCAGGCCGGGTAAAGGTCAACGGCCGCATCGTCAAAGAACCTTCCACGCCGGTGGAAGGCAGCGAGGATATTACGGTTGATGATCAAAAAATTGCCACTAAACAGTACACCTGTGTGATGCTTAATAAACCCGCGGGTTTCACCACCACGAAGGATGATATGCATGCAGAGAAGACGGTCATGGATTTATTGCCTTCGTCCATGCGTCATTTAGCGCCGGTGGGCAGGCTTGACCGTGACAGCGAGGGGCTTTTACTATTGACCAATGACGGTGATTTGGCATATCATTTGACCCATCCTAAATTCCATTCGGATAAAACGTACCTGGTGCGCGTTAAAGGGGAATTGACTAAATCCAAACAGTCTAAAATCGAAGGCGGGGTCATCGTTGAGGGTAAAAAAACTGCTCCTTGCCGTATTATGGAAGTTAAGTATAATGGCACGGACACTGAATTTAAAATCACCCTTAATGAGGGGCGAAAACGTCAAATCCGCATGATGGCTAAAAGTGTCGGCCATTATGTTACGTATTTGTGCCGCTTGTCGATGGGCAAACTGCAGCTTGGGAGTTTGCCCAAAGGACAATGGAGGACTTTAACCCAACAGGAAGTAGGGCTTTTGAAATGATAACTATTAGTAATTTATCCAAGAATTTTGACGAGCGCATGCTTTTGGAAAATGTTTCCTTAAGCATTTTTCCCAATGAGCGCATTGGTTTGACAGGGCCTAATGGTGCCGGTAAAACCACCTTGTTTCAGATTATCTTAGGCCAGATGGAGCCGTCGTCGGGTACGGTGCAAATCCAAAAGGGACTTAATATCGGATACATGGCCCAGGAAGCCCAAGTGGCCTGCGATCGCACGGTCATGGAAGAGATGACTTCCGGGGATGAAGAGATCCGCCGTTTGCTGGGAGAGAAACACAAACTCGAAGACGAGCATAAAGCGGATTCTCCTCGTTACGGGGACATCATGGAGCAGTTGGAACATAAAGGGATTTATGAGCTTGAACATAAGGCTGAAAAAATCCTCACGGGTTTGGGCTTTAAAGAAGAAGAATTTCATAAGCCGATTGCCCATCTTTCCGGCGGATGGCAGATGCGCACCCAATTGGCCAAACTTTTGACTTACAGATATGATGTGATCCTGCTCGATGAGCCTACCAATTATCTGGATTTAGACGCGACCTTATGGTTGAAAGATTATTTGGCAAATTACGATGGGACTTTTATCATCATCTCGCACGATAAAGTTTTTCTTAACGATGTGACGAATTATACCATTATTCTGGAAGACGCTAAAATGACCAAGGTCAAGGGTAATTACGAAGCGTATGAAGAAGCCAAGGCCATACGCAACCGCACCCTTGAGAAACAACAGAAGGTTGTTGAGCAGAAACGCGAACAGTTAGAGCGCTTTACCGAACGTTTTCATGCCCAGCCTAATCGCGCTTCCGCGGTGCGCAATAAACGCAAAATGCTGGATCGTTTGGAAGAAATCCGCGTCCCTCAGGAAAAACATTCTATCCGGGATTTTGAGTTTCCACAGACGGTGGAAAGTGGGTATAGCGTTTTGACACTGAGTCATATCGATAAATCTTACGGCGAGAAGCAAGTTTATAAGGGGCTGGATTTTGAGATCACCAAAGGGCAAAAATTGTGTTTGGTCGGCCCCAATGGCGCGGGCAAGTCCACCCTGTTAAAAATGATCGCCGGAGTCCTGCCTCCTGACTCGGGTGTGCGCAAGCTGGGGGTCAATGTGAATTTGGGCTATTTTTCCCAGACGCGCCTGGATGTTTTAAACCCGAGCCGTACGGTCTTTGAAGAATTGATGTCTGCTACCCAGCGCAGTGTCCCTCAAGCCCAGGCACGCACTCTCTTGGGCGTATTTAATTTTAGAGGGGATGATGTTTTTAAGCCCGTCCGTGTTTTGTCCGGTGGGGAAAAGAGCCGATTGATCTTGGCCAAGCTTTTGATCAACCCTCCCAATTTTATCTGTCTGGATGAGCCCACGACCCATTTGGACATCGACGGGGTGGAGGCCTTGACCGGCTGTTTCCAGAAATACGAAGGCACCTTATGTTTTATCAGCCATGATTTGTTTTTTGTCCAGAATGTTGCCAACCACATTGTGGAGGTTGTGCCCGGCGAGCTTAAGAATTATCATGGCAACCTGGATTATTATTTGGAGAAAAAAGCAGCGACACAGTTAGAGAAGACAAGCCAGAGGGGTAAGGCTTCGGGCAGTCCGGACCATAAAAAGCATGTTTCTCATTCTTCGAAAGATGTCAAAAATCAGCAGTTAAAGCAGGCCCAAGAACGTCATCATGAAGCTCTGAAGCGTTTGGAAGAGATCAAAAAAGAAAGCCGGGCCTTGGAAGCTGAAAGCAAACAACTGGAAACCGAAAGCTATGTGAAGTCCCGGTTTTTAAGTGATGCTTTTGGCCGCGATCCTAATATGATCAAGGAGTACGGCTTGCGCCTTAAAGGAATCCAAAAACGGATACGCGACATCGTTGTGATTTTAGATCAATTACAGGAAGAAAAAAACCG
>CAZABZ010000070.1:0-1770 GCA_964483535.1 uncultured Planctomycetales bacterium
GTTTGGAATGGCGTTTTGCCGGTTGTTCCATGTGTTTGGGCATGAATGATGACCAATTAAAAAAAGGCGAGCGTTGTGCTTCAACCAGTAATCGCAATTTCGAAGGCCGGCAAGGCCCCGGCGGGCGTACGCATTTAATGGGCCCTGAAATGGCCGCCGTCGCTGCTTTGGCAGGCAGAATCACAGATGTTAGAACATTTAAAAGATAAACCAGAGGGTCTATGCAGCCATTTAAAACTCACACAGGTATTGTAGCGCCTTTGGACCGCGTTAATGTCGACACGGATGCCATTATTCCTAAGCAATTTTTAAAAAAGATTGAAAAAGCCGGGTTTGGTAAACATCTTTTTCATGAATGGCGGTATAGCGACTATGAAGGTACTAAGGAAAATCCTGATTTTATTTTAAATCAAGTGCCGTATCGCAAGGCCACGGTGCTTTTAGCCCGGGACAACTTTGGCTGCGGCTCCAGCCGCGAGCATGCGCCCTGGGCGTTGGCGGATTTCGGGTTTAAATTAATTATAGCGCCTTCCTTTGCGGATATTTTTTACAATAATTGTGTTAAGAACGGTATTTTACTGGCACGATTAAAGTCCTCGGAAGTAGATGAGATATTCACCTTTGTTGATAAAAATAAAGGGGCTATGATCAGTGCTGATTTACCGTCTCAAACAGTGACTGCTGGCGGGAAAACCTATACTTTTCCGATAGATGCTTTTAATAAGGAATGCCTGCTAAAAGGATTGGATGGCATCGGCTGGACGATGCAGTTTCAGGACAAAATAGCGGCTTATGAGAGTAAAATAAAAACCGAGCGTCCATGGCTTTGTAGGGCCTAAAGAGGGATAAAATAATGTCCAAGATACCTGTGAATGACGGGATAAAAGCTATCAGGGAAAGCGGCAGCGGTCTTTTCCGTCGCGGTCCTAAAATGATGCCGGGCGTTTCTTTGATGATGGCCGAAGGTGTTTTGCGTTCCCTGCAAGACCTTAAGAGACCGTTTGTTACTATAATTAATTCTTACACCACACAGATCCCTGGCCATGCCCATCTTGACCAGATAGGGCGTATGGTTAAAGAGGAATTGGAAAAGCAGGACGTTAATGTTTGGTATACTAATGTTGGCGGGGCTATTTGCGATGGTATCGCGATGGGACATTTTGGGATGAAGTATTCCTTGCCTTCCAGGGAGCTGATAACTGACCAGATCGAGACTATTATCGGCGCGCATCCCTGCGATGCCTGGATAGGCATAGGCAACTGCGACAAGATCGTCCCGGGTATGTACAATGCCATGGTGCGTATCAATATACCCGCGATTTATGTTAGCGGCGGTCCCATGCTGGCCGGCTTGGGGAATTCTGATTTGATCTCTGTTTTTGAAGGGGTTGGGAAACATAGCGTTGGTAAAATGAGCGCGGCAGATCTGGAAAATATCGCCTGTGTCGCATGCCCGGGCTACGGAAGTTGCGCCGGCATGTTCACGGCCAATTCCATGAATTGCCTTGGAGAGGTTTTAGGGTTTGCTATGCCGGGGAATGGTTCGATCACCGCCACCCGACGTGTAGAAAACAGCACACGGGCCTTTGAGCTTAATCCCCAGCGCATTGCCATTGCCCGGGAATCTGCCCGCCGCTTGATTTATTTATTGCAAAATAATATCAGGCCTCTTGATATTTTAACGCGTAATGCCATTGACAATGCTTTTGTATTGGATATGGCCATGGGCGGTTCAACCAATACGATATTGCATGTCCTTGCCCTCGCGCA
>CAZABZ010000070.1:1870-5974 GCA_964483535.1 uncultured Planctomycetales bacterium
ATATGGCCATGGGCGGTTCAACCAATACGATATTGCATGTCCTTGCCCTCGCGCACGAGGCTGGTATCAAATATAACCTTGAGCGTATTGAGCAGATCTCCAAGGCCACGCCAAATGTCATTAAGATCGCGCCTTCACGTCCGGATGTCCACCTTGAACATGTTCATGAGAAAGGCGGCATGGGAGCGGTCCTTAATTCTGTTTATAAGGGCGGGAACAAGTTTTTGGACCTGGCCGCGAAAACTGTTTACGGTACGCTGGGGGATTATGTTTTAAAATCTCCTGAAGCGGATGGCAATATCATCCGTACAGCTAAAGAGGCTTTTTCTCAAGAAGGGGGCTTGGCTGTTTTGTTCGGCAATATTGCCCGTAAAGGGGCGGTTGTCAAAACAAGCGGTGTTGATAAAGATATGCTGGTCTTCAGCGGCCCTGCGAGGATTTTTGAATCGCAGGAAAGCGCCCTTGAAGGTATTTTAAAAGGCAAGGTAAAAGACGGTGATGTGGTTGTCATCCGCTATGAAGGCCCAAAAGGCGGCCCAGGTATGCAGGAGATGCTTTCCCCCACATCGGCCATGAAGGGAGCCGGGATCAAGGCCGCGCTTATTACAGACGGAAGATTTTCCGGAGGGACGCGTGGGCTTTGCATAGGACACGTGGCGCCGGAAGCCGCGGCCGGAGGCGAGATCGCTATTCTAAAGAATGGCGATATCATCGAGATAGACGTCCATAAGAGCCGGTTAAATGTCAGGCTATCTTCAATGGAAATTAAAAAGCGCCTTAAGAAATTAAAGCCGTTTAAAACCAAGATCAAAGGCGGCTGGCTTAAGCGCTATCAACATTTTGTCACGAGCGCCGATACCGGAGCGGTATTGAGGGATGAATAGAATTTGGAAAAATATTGTTAGGATTTTGCTTTAATTGCGGGCAAAAAAGGGCGAGAATAATACATTATGGCTGGAAATTCGTTCGGACAACTTTTTAAGATTACCACCTTTGGCGAAAGTCATGGGCCTGCCATCGGCGTGGTCATCGACGGTGTGCCGCCGAAATTAGATTTGACTGAAAGCGATATTCAAAAAGATTTGGACCGCCGCAGGCCCGGGCAAAGCACAATCACCACCCAGCGCAAAGAATCGGATAAAGCTGAAATCCTCTCCGGCGTTCTTGAAGGCCAAACCACCGGGGCGCCGCTGGCCATTCTTATCCGCAATGAAGATGCGCAATCCAAAGATTATGACAATGTTAAATTTGTTTTCCGTCCCGGCCATGCGGATTACGGTTATTTTGCCAAATACGGCATCCGTGATTACCGTGGCGGCGGCCGTTCCTCGGGCCGTGAAACCGCCGCTCGTGTGGCCGCGGGTGCCGTAGCCAAAAAGATTTTAGTTCAACACGATATCCGGATCATCGTTTACACGCTGGCGGTGGGAGACATTGTGGCCCAAGAAATCGATTACAGTGTCATCGAGCAGAATATGGCGCGAAGCGCTGATCCTGTTGCCGCTGAGAGAATGGTTGCTAAAATCGAGGAAGCGCGCAAAAACGGCGATTCCCTTGGTGCTATTTTGCAATGCGTGGTCAAAGGCGTTCCCGCAGGTTTAGGAGATCCGTGTTTTGACAAACTCAATGCCTGTTTAGCCCATGCGCTGATGTCCATCGCGGCTGTTAAAGGCGTGGAATTCGGTGATGGCTTTGCCGTCAGTCAGATGACGGGTTTTGTCAATAATGACCGGTTTGTCCTTAAAGGTAAAAAGATAGGCACTGCCACCAATCATGCGGGTGGAATCATCGGTGGAATTTCGACGGGTGAAGACATCAGCATTCGCATGGCCTTAAAACCGACATCCTCTATTTCTAAGCCGCAAAAAACCCTTGATGAGGATATGAAAGAGGTGGAAGTGGTGGTTAAAGGCCGCCATGATCCCTGCTTGGCGCCAAGGGTTGTCCCGGTGGCTGAGGCCATGATTGCCCTCACTTTGGTAGATGCCATGATGCTGCAAAAAGCTATAAATTTATAAATCCCCTAGAGACTAAACAGCCATTGGAATGAATTCTTTCCGCTGGGACATGAATAACCAAAAAGTCATCTTAATTACTGGATGCTCGAGCGGGTTTGGTCTGTTGACCGTCGTGCGTCTGGCGGCCCAAGGTCATTTGGTTTGGGCGACCATGCGGGACCTAGAGCGCAAAGGGCCTTTAGAAAACGCATTAGCCAAGCGGAGCGTACAAGCTTTTATCCGCGAACTTGATGTCACCAAACCTTCCACTATTAAGAGTGTTGTCGAAGAAATCCAAAGAACACAGGGCTCTATTGATGTGCTTATCAATAACGCGGGTTATGGCATTGGTGGATTCTTTGAGGACTTGAGCGAAGAAGAAATTCGTGCGCAGATGGAAGTCAATTTCTTCGGGGTGCAAAATGTCTGCCGTGAAGTCATTCCTTTGATGCGTAAGCGTTCACAAGGCAAAATTATCAACATTTCCAGCATTGCCGGCCAGATCGCAAGCCCATGTTTGGGCGCGTATAATACCAGCAAATGGGCGCTGGAAGCATTTAGCGAAAGCCTTTATTTTGAGTTAGGATTATTCGGGATATCGGTTGTTTTAGTCGAGCCTGGCTCTTATCCTACTCGTATTTTTACTCAGAACGCGCATTATGCCAAGAATTTCGATAATGCCCAAAGCCCGTATTTTCATTTCAGTCAAAAATTAAAAGATATTTCTCAACGAAGCATTAAAAAACTGAACCGTAATCCTGATGATGTGGCCAAGCTCATTGAAAAAATTGTCAATAATCCTCGTCCACGATTGCGTTACGTTTCTGATTTTTCGTCTGCGTTGCGCATAATGGCGCAAAAAATATTACCACCGCATTTAATATTGAATATCTTTAAGAAAATGATTCATGCGGATAAATAAAACGCCCGGGGACAGGGGAGGGGATTAATTGAAGATATTATTTTTAACAGTCCTATTATTCTTAAACATTCCTTCTGTTTATGCCCAAACGCCCAAAGAGCATAACGACCAGGGCTTAATTTACCTCAAACAAAATAATTTCACCGCGGCCATCACTGAATTTACCAAAGCCGTCCAAGCAGACCATAACAACGTGCAAGGCTATGCCAACCGCGCCCTTGCCTACGTCAAACTAGGCAACTTAACTGATGGCATCTCTGATTCCACCCAAGCCATTGAAATAAACCCTAAAGACGCTGTTGCATATTATGTCCGAGGGACTATCTATTATAAACAGGGCCATTTTATTCAAGCTATTGCTGATTTTAGCCAAGCCATTGCCATAAATCCTAAAGTTGCCAAAGGCTATATGAGCCGCGCTCTTACCTACTTTCGAGAGAATAATGTTAATGAAGCCATCTCTGATTTGACCAAGGTTGTGGCAATCAATCCAAATTATGCGAGGGCTTATTTTAACCGGGCTGTTGGCTATTATCAGCTAAAACAATACGATAAGGCTTGGGCTGATGTGCATAAGGCCCAAAGTTTAGGGGTCACGATTAATCCTGATTTTATCAAAGCGTTAAAAAAAGCATCAGGCAAATGATCCTTAGAGATTAATTTTAGAAAAAAAATAAAATATTTTTTGTAGCACCATAAGCTTGTGTATCCCAATAGGTTATATGACCATTATTTAGTTTACCTGCCTTGACAACTCCCCAATACATGTTATCCTTTCTCTTAGTCTTTCCAAAGAAAACGTTTTCTTGGAGCATAGGGAAGTAAAAAATATCAGGTTTGCCACCAAGGAATCTCGGCTTTTCTTCTATAAAAGTCGCGAAGACGGAAGCCGAGCTTTCTTAACAAGGAGAATGTGCATGATTTTTATCAGCCAATTTAAAACTATTAAGCGTTCCATCTCTTTTTTAATTGCAGCCACCTTCATTTTTAGTTCCATTATTCCGTCCAAGCTTGGTTTTGCCCAGGAATTGAACCTGCCTGAACCTGGGAAGATGATCTCCGTAAGCGCTAAATTTGTGCCCGCGTATGTCAAAGGTATTTCCATATACCCTGGCGATCCCTTCAAATTCGATTTCATCATTGATACAGGGGATACCAAGCTCAATGACCAGCAATTTAAAGAAG
>CAZABZ010000071.1:0-3092 GCA_964483535.1 uncultured Planctomycetales bacterium
AATTTGACATTCAACAAGGCCCCAAGGGCGAGCAAGCCGTGAATGTTACTAAAGCAGCAGCGGCGTAAAGCTAAAGTCATCCCAAGGCCTGGTTATAAAACCAGGCCTTTTTTTATGCCAAAAGAACTGATACGAGATAAATTAGAGCTCCCTGAAAATGCAAAGAAACTGCTTTTGCATTCCTGCTGCGCTCCATGTTCAGGAGAATTGATGGAGGCGCTGTCTGCTTCCGGGATAAATTATACAATTTTCTTCTATAACCCCAATATCCATCCTCTGGAAGAATATGAAATCCGAAAGAATGAAAATATTCGATTTGCCCAAAAAATGAATGTCCCTTTTGTCGATGCTGATTATGACACGTCCAATTGGTTTGACCGTGTCAAAGGGTTGGAATCCGAGCCTGAACGGGGAGAGCGTTGCAGCGCCTGTTTTGATATACGTTTGGAGCGAACAGCCCTGTACGCCTATGAGCATGACTTTAAGGTCATTGTTTCTTCTTTAGGGATATCCCGTTGGAAAGACATGGATCAGGTCAATCGTTGTGGAACAAGGGCCGCGGGACGCTACGAAGGTATGGTTTACTGGACGTATAATTGGCGAAAAAACGGCGGATCAGCGCGTATGTACGAAATTTCAAAACGTGAAGAATTTTATCAGCAGGAATACTGCGGATGTGTGTATTCATTAAGGAACATTTATGCCACTACCAAGTAAGGTTACCGTCTCCGCCGGAGGGGTTGTCATCAACGAGCAACGGATGGTTTTAGTGGTCGATCAAAACGGGACATCATGGTCTTTGCCTAAAGGGCATGTTGACCCCGGTGAAGAGCCTATTCAGGCTGCCATCCGAGAGATCTCGGAAGAAACAGGGATTACTGATCTTCATTTCTTGCGAGCATTGGGGGCTTACGGACGTTTTAAATTAGGCAAAAATACAGGTGAAGATAAGCAAGAATGGAAGGTGATTCTTTTCTTTTTATTCAAGACCACACAAAATGAATTAAACCCTAAGGACCCTCGTCATTCCCAAACCCGATGGGTCCATCCTGATGAAGTCGAGTCCTTATTGACGCATCCTAAAGATAAAGCATTCTATAAAAGTATTCGTTCTCAGATCATATGATTCATTTCTTAACCAAAAATTCACAAATCTTTCATCTTTATTTAACACAATACATATAGGATCTTGAAATGGCTAAAAAGAAGATTTTAGTTGTTGAAGACGACCGCGATATCAGTGAACTCATCACTTATAATTTAGAACGTGAGGGCTATGAAATCGCCTGTTTGTATGATGGCGGTCAGGTGGTTGATTTTGTCAACAAACGAAAGCCGGAATTAATTGTCCTGGATTTGATGCTTCCGGAAGTTGACGGGATTGAAATTTGCCGCACACTAAAAAGCGATGCCGCAACCAAACAGATTCCTATTGTCATGCTTACCGCTAAAAGCGAGGAGGCGGATGTGGTGGTTGGCCTGCAAATGGGCGCGGATGATTATATACCAAAACCTTTCAGCCCCATGGTCCTGGCAGCGCGGATTAAAGCTATTTTCCGTCGGATAGCAGACGTGGATCTTTCTTCGGCCTCAGCCGATAATGTGCGCAATTTTGGCGACTTAAACATCGATTTATTGAAGCATAAAATTTCTTATAAAGGCCAGACAGTTAAATTGACTTCTATCGAATTTGATATTGTTGAGTTTCTTTCCAGGACGCCCGGTCGTGTATGGTCGCGCGAACAAATTCTGGACAATGTTTGGAAAGAAGGTAAATTTATCATTGACCGCGCGGTCGATGTGCATATCCGCGGTTTACGTAAAAAACTTAAAAAAGCCGAGGATTATATTGAAACCGTAAGAGGGGTTGGTTATCGTTTTAAGGATGTTGAATGATGGGATCTTCCTGGATTCTTATCGTTGCTGTTGCAGTCCTCCTGGTTTTGCTGGTCTCGCGTCATTTTTATCACCGCCGTATCTTGCAAATCCGTGATTCTCACGATTCTGCCAAGAATGATTTTTTAAGACAGCTCAGCGCTTCCCGAGTTGACCGTGAAAATCTTGAAACAATCCTCTCCAGCATGGTGGAGGGCGTTATCGTCATTGACTCAAAGGGCAAGATCGAACATGCCAGTCCCAATTTTTGTCAATTATTAGAACTACGGTCCAAAGAAACACAGAACAAATTGTATTGGGAAGTCATCTGGAACCAGGAGATTAATAATTCCCTTAAAGAAGCCCTTATCGCTAAACGGGCGGTCAGAAAAGAGATAAATATCCTTGGGCCCCAAGAATCTTTTTTCAGCATGCAGATATCACCGGTGATGGACCGTGAGGACAAGCTATTAAGTTTAATCGCGGTATTTCATGATATTACTGAATTAAAAAAATTGGAGAGGATCCGCTCGGATTTTGTGGCTAATGTGTCCCATGAACTAAAAACTCCTTTGACGGCCATCAAAGGTTTTGTGGAAACCCTGAAAACTTCCGCTAAGGATGACCCTTTAGCGTTGGCACATTTTTTAGACATTATTGATAAGCAGACCCAGCGTCTAGAAAATTTAGTTAACGATCTTTTGATTTTGTCATCCATTGAATCTAAAGAAATAAAAATGAATATCAGCGCTGAGCCGTTAAATAAAATTATTTATTCTGTGATAAGCTTGCATAAGAAGAATATTGAAGATAAAAAGCATCAAGTAACGGTGGACATCCCCGTTGATCTGCCTAATGTATTGGTGGATCGAGGGAGGATGGAACAGGTATTCTTGAATTTATTGGATAACGCGGTCAAGTTCACGCCACCCGGTGGAAAAATCAGCATTCAGGCACAATGGAAAAGGCCTTATATATGTGTTGAAGTCAAGGATAACGGGGTCGGGATCCCGGCAGAACACCTTTCGCGTGTGTTTGAGCGTTTTTACAGAGTTGATAAAGCCCGTTCCAGGGAGGCAGGTGGCACAGGCTTAGGCTTGGCTATTGTGCGTCAAATTGTATCAGCCCACCAAGGTAAAATTGAAGTGGAAAGCTCTCCGGATTTAGGCTCAACTTTTCGCATTTTCCTGCCTTGCCAAATTTAATATGGTATAATT
>CAZABZ010000071.1:3192-5972 GCA_964483535.1 uncultured Planctomycetales bacterium
GCTTTTAGTAAAGAATTTAATAAGGATTGGAAAAAAACTGATTATCTTGAACGTAAAGCCTTTTTGACAGATTATGAAAAGAACCTGGCAGCGGAACAAGAGAAAGAAAAGGTGGAAGCTAAGGCCGAGGCCATTAAAGAAAAAGAACTTTTACTCACGAAAAAAGAAGCATTAGCTAAAGAAAAAGAGAAATTAAGAGTTCAAAAAGAAGAAGAAAGGGCTGAAGCATCGGCGGAAAAAGAACGTCAAAAAGAATTCAATGAGGCCAAAGCAGAACAGCACAAAGAACTTCAACAAATGGAGCAGCAATCCACACAAATCGGTCGCTAGTGCAACTTCAAATATCATCACTTATTTTTGACATGGATGGCGTTATCACAGACACAATGCCTTATCATTTTCGTGCCTGGAAGTCTGTTTTCGCTTCTGTGGGTATCCAGGCAAGCCATGAAGATATTTATAAACGTGAGGGCCAAAAAGGCATAGACAGCGTACGTGAGTTATTTGCGGAAAAAGAAAAACCTTATACTGATGCTATTGGCAAGAGACTCCTTTATAAAAAGGAAAAATTATTTAAGCGGATCTTTAAACGTAAATTTATCGCGGGAAGCAGGATGTTTATTAAGAAATCCGTTGCCCAAGGGTTTAAGTTGGGCTTGGTAACAGGGACTTCCCGTTATGAAGCCCAAAAACTTCTTCCGAAGGAATTATGGGATTGTTTTGATGCGACTGTTTGCGGCTGTGATGTTCGAGACGGCAAGCCCCATCCGGAGCCGTATTTAAAAGCCCTAACTAAACTTAATGTTAGACCTAAGGAAGCTGTTGTTTTTGAAAACGCCCCCTTTGGCATACGTTCAGCCAAGGCAGCCGGGCTTTTCTGTATAGCTTTAGAAACATCATTACCTGCTTCTTATTTAAAAGGCGCGGACGCGATATTCCCTTCGTTTAAAGCTATTGAAGCAAAGGTTAAATTTATTTGTCATCCTAAAATATGAACATACTTTTACTTTATAAGAATAACACCTATGCCGGATACTTTTTAAGCGATCGCAAGCGTTTAGCCCAGCTGGAAGGGTCGTTAAATGCCGAAGAGATCCAGCGCTTTCGCCGCACACATAAGAACCATTTTTGGAGTTTATCCTATGTGGAAGCGGTTTTAAAATACAGGAAACTAAAATTTACTAAAGCCTGTAGAGGGTCTTCTTTCGATTATAGCCGGTATGATTTAGTCATTACGGTAGGGGGCGACGGCACATTCTTGGAAGCCGCCCGGCACGTTAAAGAGGGGACCCTTTGGGGTGTTAATTCCGATCCCAGCTGGAGCGTTGGACGTTTTTGTTCAGGTAACCCTAAGAATTTTGAAGTTTTATTGGATAAGATTTTAGCCGGCAAAGCAACGGTCAAAAAATTTAATCGTTTAAGTTTGTCCTTCAGCGATGGCACCCAACCCATGAATGTGCTCAATGATATTTTGGTTTGCCACCATAATCCCGGGGCCATGAGCCGTTATTTCTTGACGATAGGCAGAGTTAGGGAAGAACAGAGCTCCTCCGGAGTATGGATTGCCACGGCCGCTGGCTCTTCAGGAGGCCTGCATTCAGCAGGAGGTAAAGTTTTAGCTCAGGAAAGCAAAAAATTCCAATATAGACCGCGGGAGCTTTATCGTTGGAAAAATACACATCATCGTCTTAAAGGTGGCATACTTAAACCAACTCAAAAAATTACCCTGACCTCGCTCATGCGGGAAGGCGTTGTTTTCGTGGATGGTTCTCATGTGTGTTTGCCTTTTTCTTTTGGTGCCAAAATTTCTGTAAACCGTTCCTCTAGCCCTTTAAAAATCATTTTTGAATGAAGGCCATTGATTTAACCAACTGGTACGCCAAAAATAAACGCGACTTGCCTTGGCGCCGCACCAAAGACCCGTATAAAATTTGGATTTCCGAGATCATGCTCCAGCAAACAACTGTCAGCACGGTCATTGCTTATTACGAAAGATGGATCAAAACGTTTCCAACGCTCCATGATTTAGCCAAAGCCCCTTTGCAAACGGTTTTAAAGCAATGGCAAGGCTTGGGCTATTATAATCGTGTTAAAAATTTACATAAGGCGGCCCTTGTCCTTATTAAGGAACATAAAGGAATTCTTCCCAAAGACCCACAAGTCATCCGTTCCTTGCCAGGCTTTGGGCCATACACCACAGGTTCTGTTTTAAGTATTGCTTATGACATTCCTTTAACGATCATTGATGCGAATGTCCGGCGGGTGGTGATGCGTTTGTTGGCTTTACAAGGGGTAGCTGACACAAAACAGGACCTTAAGGTCAACGAATTTTTGCTTAAGGTCTTGCCGGCAAAGGGCGTTGGAGATTTTAACCAGGCTTTGATGGAATTGGGGGCCTTGGTTTGCCGCGCCCAAGGGCCTCTTTGCCTTTCATGTCCGCTTAATAAGTATTGCCAAGCATACAAGAAAAATAAGCAGGAGATCATTCCTCAAACTAAAAAGCGGGTTATTAAAAATATTAAAGCTGTTATCGCGATCATTAAAAAGGGGGATAATTATTTTATCCAAAAACGCCCTTCTAAAGGTCTTTTGGCGGATTTATGGGAATTCCCGGGTGGAGAGATTGAGGCAGGGGAGTCAAAGAAAAAAGCCTTGGCTCGGGAGTTAAATGAAGAGTTAGGGGTCAAATTAAAATCATCAAAATATTTATTTGATGTGAAACATTTTTATACTCAATTCAGGGTCAATCTTTCCGTATTCGCCTGCTCTTTAGAGAATGG
>CAZABZ010000072.1:0-3025 GCA_964483535.1 uncultured Planctomycetales bacterium
GCCATGGCGGAATATTACCGTGACAATGGCAAACATGCTTTGATCATTTACGATGACTTGACCAAACAAGCCCAGGCTTATCGTCAGTTATCGCTTTTGCTGCGCCGCCCTCCGGGCCGTGAGGCTTTCCCGGGCGATATTTTTTATCTGCATAGCCGTCTTCTGGAGCGCGCAGCGAAATTGTCCGATAAAAAAGGGGGAGGTTCTTTAACCGCTTTGCCGATTATCGAAACCCAGGCAGGGGATGTGTCCGCTTATATCCCCACTAACGTCATCTCTATTACCGACGGACAAATTTTCCTGGAAGGTGATCTTTTTAACGCGGGCCAGCGTCCGGCCATTAACGCGGGGCTTTCTGTTTCCCGCGTCGGGGGAGATGCTCAAGTCAGGGCCATGAAGCAAACCGCCGGGTCTTTGCGTTTGGAATTGGCCCAGTACCGTGAATTGGCGGCTTTTTCGCAATTCGCTTCAGACTTGGACCCCGCTACCCGTAAACAGCTTGATCGCGGCAAACGACTGATGGAAATCATCAAGCAGGACATCCATGTGCCTATGCCGGTGGTCAAACAAGTGGCCATTATTTTCGCGGGGACCAATGGATATTTGGATGATGTCCCTGCCCATAAAGTGCGTGATTTTGAAGAATATTTGTCCATTCAAATAGACAGCAGGTACGCTGACTTTGTGCGGTTGTTTGATAAGACCTTAGTCATGACCGATGAGGTCAAAGCCGCCATGAAAAAATTATTAGAAGAAGTCAAAAGCACGTTTAAGGCATAAAAACACATGATCGGCATTAAAGATTTTAATAAAAAGATCACTTCGCTGCAAAGCATGCGTAAAATGACCAAGACCATGAAAATGGTCTCGGCCAGCAAATTCAAATGGGCCCATAAAGCCCAAATAAGCGCTGAAGTTTACGCCCATAAGCTTACTGAATTAATGGGACACGTATCCAGTTGCGGGCCTACGGGACATCCTTTGCTTAAAACTAAAGAGGTGGCAGCCAGAGGCTTGATTGTTTTGTTTACCTCCGATAAAGGATTGTGCGGCGGCTTTAATAATAATTTGATCAGAGAAACACGGCATTGGATCTCTGAAAATCCAAACAAACACATCACCATTGACATGAGTTTTTGCGGTCGACGGGGATATATGTCTTTTCGGCGCACCGCCAGGATCAATAAACACTATCAAAATATCACCTTAAAGCCGGCTTTTGAGGATGCGTTGGCACTCGCGAAGGACATTACGGATTCCTTTATTAAAGAGGAGTATGAAGAAATTTATATAGCTTATAACCGTTTTAACGGGCCCTTGTCTCAAACGCCGACCATTGAGAGAATCCTGCCTTTGGAGCCTCCCGTTTTTAAGACAAAGGCGCTAAAATCCCAGAGGTACACGTATGAACCCGGAGAAAAAAAAATATTATACTTTTTAATACCCAAGTTTTTGAATTTTAAGATTTTTTATACCTTGTTGGAAAACGCCGCCGGAGAACACGGGGCCCGCATGGCAGCGATGGATAAAGCTTCACAGAACACGGCGGACTTGATCGATCGCTATACGCTGTTGCGCAACCGCGCCAGGCAGGCGGCCATCACAACGGAGTTAATTGAGATTATTTCAGGGGCAGAGGCTTTAAAATGAAATTGAGGACTAAAATCTAGGGGGAGTTCATGGAACAAGCACGTAATAAAAAGATTACCGGCAAGGTCACTCAGGTACTTGGCGCGGTGGTGGACGTTTATTTTCCGGTGGAAGGTTTGCCTCCGATTGAGACGGCATTAAAAACAACCAATAAATCCATCAGTGATATACCTGGAAATTTAACTCTCGAAGTTGCCCAACATTTGGGGGACAATCTTGTCCGTACGATCGCCATGGACACCACCGAAGGTATGGTGCGCGGACAGGAAGTTACCAATACCGGAGGGGGTTTGATGATGCCCGTCGGTGAAGGCACTTTGGGGCGTGTCATGAATTTATTAGGAGACCCGGTGGATGAAGCTGGCCCGGTCAAAGCTGTTAAATACATGCCGATCCACCGTCCGGCACCGGAGATCGATGAACAAGATACTTCCACCTCTATCCTGGTGACGGGGATTAAAGTCGTTGATCTTCTGGCCCCTTACCGTAAGGGCGGGAAAATCGGTCTCTTCGGCGGGGCAGGGGTTGGGAAAACCGTTATCATCCAGGAATTAATCAATAATATCGCCAAGGAACACGGCGGGTATTCTGTTTTTGCCGGAGTGGGAGAACGTACCCGTGAAGGGACCGCCCTTTTTAAAGAGATGAAAGAAGCCGGCGTGCTCGATAAAACATCCCTTATCTATGGCCAGATGAATGAGCCCCCGGGTGCCCGTGCCCGCGTGGCTTTGTCTGCCTTGACGGTGGCTGAATATTTCCGTGATGAAATGCATCAGGATGTGCTTCTCTTTATTGATAATATTTTCCGTTTTACTCAGGCTGGTTCTGAGGTGTCGGCCCTTCTTGGCCGTATCCCCTCGGCGGTGGGTTATCAGCCGACCTTAGGAACAGATATGGGGGAGTTGCAGGAGCGCATTACCTCAACTAAAAGCGGGTCAATCACATCCATTCAAGCTATCTATGTCCCCGCGGACGATTATACGGACCCGGCACCCGCGGCCACCTTCTCGCATTTGGACGCTACGACGGAATTGTCACGTCCTATCGCTGAGCTGGGTATTTATCCGGCGGTTGATCCATTGACCTCAACCTCGACCATTTTGGCCCCGGAAATCGTCGGAGAAGAACATTATAAAATCGCGCGCCGTGTGCAGGAAATTTTACAAAAATACAAAGAATTGCAGGACATTATCGCGATCTTGGGCATGGATGAGCTTTCAGAAGAAGATCGCCTGACGGTTGAACGCGCCCGTAAAATCCAGAAATTCCTGTCCCAGCCGTTTCATGTGGCGGAGCAATTTACAGGGATCAAGGGCAAGTATGTGCCTTTGGAAGAAACCATCCGTTCTTTCAAGGAAATTCTCGAAGGCAAGCA
>CAZABZ010000072.1:3125-5949 GCA_964483535.1 uncultured Planctomycetales bacterium
GCTTTTGAAATCTATAGCAGACATGTGCCTTTACTATCGACTTTAAAAGCCGGGAGTGCCCGTGTGCGCCAAGCTGACCGTGTCATAGCGTATGAAATCAGCAGCGGTATCTTGGAAGTCGACCTTGAGCATAACGTGACCCTGTTGGCCGATCAAGCCACCGCAAGGTAATAGGGCGCCATATGAAAAAAATTAGAGAAAAAACCGTCTACGAGGGCCAATGGCTTTCGGTGAGTGAGACCGTTTATCAAAACAAAGAAGGTAAAGAATTAAGCTGGGAATGTGTCCATCGTAAACGCTCAACCGTTGGGGTCGTGATTGTCGCGCGGCTCATGCCTTCCAGACGCTTTATCCTTATCAAACAATACCGGCCGGCCATTGATGGTTATATCATTGCCTTGCCGGCAGGTTTAGGTTTTAATGATCCCAATCATGCCCTGGTCGAATTAAAAGAAGAAACCGGATATACTGGAAAAATCATGGATGTGAGCCCGGTTTTAAAAAGCGGGGCCTCGCTCATCAATGATAATGCCAGGATCGTTTATATCGAAGTGGATGAAAATTTGCCCGCCAACCAAAATCCCGCACAAAAATTGGAAGACGCCGAAGACATTCAGGTTTGCTTAGTCACTAAAGAGAAGGCTAAGGATTTTTTGCTCGGTCAAATAAAACAGGGCACCCATGTCGCGGCTAATTTGTGGTATATCTTTGGCGTCAACCCGATTATTCTTTAGGTTTAGCTAACGGCGCCTTTTTTTGAGTTATGACAGGTAACTCTTTGGACTTCGTGGCGTTGAGCGCGATATAGTTTTTGTATTTTTCAGGGACATCGCAATCAGCAAAGATGGCCTGTACAGGGCATTCAGGGACGCAGGCGCCGCAGTCGATACAAACTTCCGGATCAATGACCAGCCATTCCGTATCTTCGCGAAAAGAATCCACGGGACAAACGGTAACACAGTCGGTGTATTTGCATTTGATACAAGCTTCGGTAACGATATGTGGCATACAAAACTCCTTCAATAAATATTATTTTTAGAAAGGATTTCAGAAGCAGTCCTATATTACCTCCGGCATTTTTACTCTGCAATAGTTATTTCAGAAACCTTGTGATATAATTTTCAAATGTCTAAATTATACTTAGTCCCCAATAGCATCCATGAAACAAGCGGAAATTTGTTGCCTGATTACATTGCCCGTGCCGTCAAGGACGTGCGTGTCTTTTTTGTGGAAGGACCCAAATCCAGCCGCCGGCTTCTTAAAAGCCTGGATGCCCAGTTCCCATTAGGCGATTGCCGTTTTTTTGACCTTAACGAACACACTAATCCCCAACAGATCCAAGAATATGCCAAGGTCCTTAAAGAAGGGGATTGCGCCATTATTTCAGAAGCCGGATGCCCCTGCGTGGCTGATCCCGGCGCTGATTTGGTATTTTTAGCCCATCAAAATCAAATTGAGGTCATCCCCTTAGTCGGGCCCTCATCTATCCTTCTGGCATTGATGGCTTCAGGTTTAAACGGACAAAATTTTGCTTTTAATGGGTATATATCCCGAGATCGTAAGGAAAGGGCCCGACAGATCCGATCATTGGAAGAACGTTCTCATAAGGAAAATCAGACCCAGATTTTTATGGAAGCACCATATCGCAATCAAAGTGTGCTGGAAGATATCTTGGCTGTAGCCCAGGATAAAACCTGTCTTTGCATTGCCTGTGATATCACAGGGCCCCATCAAATCATCAAAACGATGAGCATTAAAGAATGGAAGAAGAACCCGCTTGATTTTGATAAAAAACCCGCTTTATTCCTGCTTCACCATTGACGTCGGTAAGATATGGCCTATAATAAAACAATATGAAATCCGTTACAAAAAAGTTAAAAGTGAATGCGTCCCAATTCACTATTTATTCTTTGCCTCAATTTGCCAAAACGCGGGGCTTGGATATATCTAAACTGCCGTTTTCTATCCGCATCCTTTTAGAAAGCGCCTTGCGCAATTTTGATGGTTATCAGGTCACCCAAAAAGACATTGATACCATTGTCAACTGGAAGCCCAACGAAAAAAAAGAGGAGATCGCCTTTAAACCCGGCCGTGTCATCCTTCAGGATTTTACCGGCGTTCCTTGTGTGGTTGACATGGCAGCTATGCGCGATGCCATGAAGAATCTGGGTGGGGACATTAAAAAAATAAACCCGCAGGTGCAATGCGACTTGGTCATTGACCATTCCCTTCAAGTGGATGCTTTTGGTACTAATAAAGCTTTGGGGCAAAACGTTACCCTGGAATTTGAACGCAATAAGGAACGCTATGAATTCCTAAAGTGGGGGCAGGGTGCTTTGAAGGATTTCAGGGTGGTACCGCCGGCCACGGGCATTGTGCATCAGGTCAATCTTGAATATTTGGCCAAAGGCGTTTTAAAGAAAAAGATAGGGCATGAAAATGTCGCGTATCCTGACAGCTTGGTAGGGACCGACTCGCATACCACCATGATCAATGGCCTTGGGTTAGTCGGTTGGGGTGTCGGCGGTATTGAGGCTGAATCGGTCATGTTAGGCGAGCCTATTTATATGCTTATGCCGGAAGTCGTGGGTTTTCGTATTAAAGGCAAGTTAAAGGAGGGCGTCACCGCGACTGATTTAGTCCTTACCATCACCCAGATTTTACGTAAAAAAGGGGTAGTGGAAAAATTTGTCGAATTCTTTGGTGAAGGCTTGAAATATTTGTCTCTGCCGGACAGGGCCACTATTGCTAATATGGCGCCGGAATATGGGGCAACCATCGGCTTATTCCCTATAGACGATGAAACGCTTAAATTTTTAAAATT
>CAZABZ010000073.1:0-2388 GCA_964483535.1 uncultured Planctomycetales bacterium
TTAGGTTTTTTAGGGACAAGCTACTGCCCCTTGATCGGAAAATATATTCAGGACAATTTTGTGCCCCTGACCCGCTTTGGGGACTGGAGCAATGAACCGGGCTGGGCGTGGAATCATGGGACGTTTATACTGAAACGTAAATGATGGCGGGGCGTGAATTTATTCCTTACTCTGTTTCTCTTTTCTTTAAATAAGCCATGGCTTGAAACTGGGCTAAGGTATCGTTATTTTGATTTGTTACAAAACCATGGTAAGTGCCTAAACGACGGCTGCGTGAAACTTGTTTGACTTGGGCAGAAATTTCGTCTCCTAACTGGGCGGATTTTATAAAATTAATGCTGACGTTAATCGCCAGTCCTGACTCTTTGGGATTGTTGACAGCCAAAGCAAACGTATAATCGGCCAAAGAAAAAATAACGCCGCCATGAACGACATCAAGGCCGTTAAGGAATTCTTGCCTTATTTTTAATTTGGCCTTGGCATGTCCCTCGCCCACTTCGAGGATTTCGACATGAAGATGCCGGGCAAACCTGTCATTTAAATTAAATTTTTCCATGAATCTCCCCTTTAAAGATTTCCCATGTCTTTTTTCCCAATCACACCAATACTATTCGCGGTCAATACTTTTATGGCTTTGTCTAAATCATCGAAACGAAAGACCAAAATAGCTTTATCCGCCCGTTTCTCAACAAAAGCATACATGTATTCAATATTGATCTTGTTTTCATCCAGGACTTTTAAAACTTTCGCCAAACCGCCCGGATGATCGCCTACCTCGACAGCCACAATGTCGGTCACGGACGCGACAAATTGATGGGCCTTAAGGGCCTCCAAAGCATCTTGGGGCTTGTCTACGATCATGCGTAAAATACCGAAATTTTCATTCTCGGCGATAGTCAGGGTCTTTATATCGATCCCCTTCTCACCTAAAATCCTTACGGCATCATAGAGCCTGCCTTTTTTATTCTCGAGAAATACTGAAATTTGTGTGATTTTCATAAGACCCCCTGCATTATTATAATGCCCTTTTGTCAAGGACGCGTTTGGACTTCCCTTCACTTCTTTCAAGGGTCTTGGGCTCAACTAAACGCACCTTGACACCAATCCCAAGCACAGACTCGATTTCACGGGCAATACGCTGTTCATAGGTCTGCAGTTTTTTGACTTCATCCGAAAAGAACGACTCCGTAAGCTCGACCAAAACTTCTAACTTGTCCAAACCTTTGTCACGCTCAACTACAATTTGATAATGAGGCTCTGTCCCCTCGATCTTTAAAAGCACTTCTTCAATCTGTGAGGGAAAAACATTAATGCCGCGCACGACGATCATGTCATCTGTCCGGCCTAAAATTTTACTGATACGGGGGGATGTGCGGCCGCAGGCGCATTTTTCATTATTGATCGTGACGATGTCGCGGGTCCTGTAGCGGATAAGCGGCATGCCGGATTTGGTCAAAGTTGTCACCACCAATTCACCGCGCTGTCCCTCTCCCACCGGCTGCAGTGTCAGAGGATCAATGATTTCAGGATAAAAAACATCTGAGAAGAAATGCAACCCGTCTTTACGATGGCATTCACACGCCACTCCCGGCCCAATGATCTCTGACAGGCCATAAATATCAATCGCCTGCAGTCCCAGGCTGTCTTCAATTTTCTGGCGCATGGACTCACTCCAAGGCTCGGCGCCAAAAACACCTATTTGCCAATGGCTTTTTTTAATGTCTATCCCCAGCTCCCTGGCTGTTTCAGCCATGTATAACGCGTAAGAAGGCGTGCATGCCAAAATCCTGGGCTTTAAATCCTGCATAATTTTAAGCTGGCGCTTGGTCTGCCCCGAAGAACATGGAATGACCGTAAGCCCTAAAAGCAAACTTCCGTAATGGAGCCCTAGCCCGCCGGTAAAAAGCCCATATCCATAGGCGATCTGGATAATGTCCCCCGGCACTGCCCCGGCACAGCACAACGATCGGGCAATAACTTGGGACCACAGATCAAGGTCATCTTTACTGTATCCCACCACTGTGGGATTGCCGGTGGTACCACTTGAAATATGGATTTCCCGAATGCCTTTCAAGTCAGAAGAAAAAATACCAAAAGGATAATTGACCCTTAAATCATCTTTGACACAAAAAGGGAGTTTGGCAATGTCATCGATGGATTTAATTTCGGACCTAACAACTTTTGCCTCATCAAATTTTTTCTTGAAATAGGGCGAATGTTGATACACGTAATCGACAATAGAAATGAGTCTTTGCGACTGGATTTTTTTAAGCTCTGGAGTGCCCAGACATTCAAACTTTTCATTAAAGATCATGCCTTGCCTCCCTTAAGCATGCGACCTTGAAAGAAAAATTCCTTGTTCTTCTCCTGTTGCCGGCTGAAAGTCGC